>CAYMXM010000103.1:0-11683 GCA_964394065.1 uncultured Pirellula sp.
GCGCCTGAGATATTCCCGACAAGGGCTACGTGTACTCGCGACGCTATCCCTCGCTTACGCCACGGGTTGTGATGGGGGACGCTTCGCGTCCACCCTCTTACCACCGGTGCGTCAGGCCACTCCCCGGGACTACCCATCCTTGACCTGGGGCAAGAATAAGACAAAGCCCTCTTCTTCCTTAAGTCTTAAGCCTTATCCCTTAAGCCTCACCCTTCCGTGTGTTCCGTGCCTTCCGGGGTCACCCCGGCTTCCTCAGATCTCCTCGTCCAATTCGATCACAAAGTCACCTGGTCGGCCACCGCCGCCGAGGGCTTGGTAGGCGTTGATGACGGCGGCGAGTTGCCTCTGCTTGGTTTCGATCAATTCCATCTTGGCCTCCATCAGCTCGCGCTGCGACATCAATACGTCGATGTACTCTCCCCGCGCACTTTGGAAAAGCTTCGAAGCGTTGTCGACCGAGGCCTCCAAGGATTTCAACTGCTCCTGCTTGATCGCAATACTGTTCGTATAGTTCTCGACCATCGATAGTTGGTTGATGACTTCGATATGCGCATTGATAATCGTCTGCTGATAATCATAGATTGCCTGCAGCTGTCGCGCGTTCGCGTTCATATACTCCGCTTTGATCGCCGATCGATTGATGAGCGGTCCGACCAAGCTTCCTGCAGCTCCATAGATCAGGGACTCGGGGCTGTTGAAGAGGTACTTTGTGTTGAAGGCCTCGTACCCGACCCCTGCTGTTAAAACCAACGATGGATAGAACTCAGCGCGCGCCACGAGCACATCAAGGCCAGCGGCTTGAACCTCGCGCTCCGCTTGTCGTATGTCGGCTCGGTTTTGCAATTGCTGCGAAGGAACACCGACCAGGAGCGTGGGGAGCTGCAGATCGATATACTCGACGCTTGGCCGAGACACCAGTTGTGGGAACCGCCCGGCGATGTAGTTGATTCGATTCTCCGCTTCGACGATTTCCTGTTGAATGAGGAGTTTCTGGCTTTGGTTTTTTTGGACTTCCGCTTGAAACCGTTGCACTGCGAGTTCGGTCCCTCGCCCAGCATCTTTTAATTTCATTGCGGTATCGTGACTCGCCTGTTGAATTTCGATCGTCTTATCGAGAGTGATCAAACGATTGTCGAGTGCGAGAAGTTCGTAGTAGTTCTCTGCGACCTCCGCAACGAGTCGAGTGACGACATAGTTGCGTCCTGCT
The DNA here is from genome assembly GCA_964394065.1 of uncultured Pirellula sp. Classification (GTDB taxonomy): domain Bacteria; phylum Planctomycetota; class Planctomycetia; order Pirellulales; family Pirellulaceae; genus JBKCUI01. The sequence goes on from CAYMXM010000103.1 coordinate 1,208, forward strand.
TGCGTTCCCAAATACCGGAGAGTAGCCGCATCTCGCGCATTTCGGAGCTTCTTCCAGATATCGATTTCCCAGGAGACGTCTGCCGCAACGAGAAAGTTGGGTAGGGGTTCCGGAAAGCCTCTTCCTGGTGCCGGAGTAAGATGATGCTCTACAGCTCCATCTCGTGTGAACCGACTCGACTTTTCGATCCCCGCACTCGTCCCCCATTCCACAAAGGGGAAAAGCCTTCCGCGCCGGGCCATGATGTCGTTGTTGGCGATCCGAATTTCTTGCGCGAGGATCTTCAGCTCTTGGTTCCCCATAAGGGCGTCGCAGATCAACGCGTGGAGCGTTGGATCGTCAAAGAACTCTCGCCAACCGAGTTGCGCAGAACTCTCAGCGGAGACCACTTCCTGGGATGGATCGTTGTTTTTGGAAAAGGATGCCGGGAGCAATGCACCTGGGTCCGCTTTGCAAAGCTCTGGAATCTTGCAGCCCGGAACGGTAGCAGCGATCGTCGCTCCCACCATGGCGGAAAGAATCTGTCGCCTAGTGCACTCGCTCGACGATTTCACTAAGGGGTTCGTCATGTTCATCCCTGATTAACTTCCTTCCGTCTGCGATCCTTGCAAACAGATAATAGAGCCCTGGGATCACTAGGACCCCAATCACCGTCCCCATCAACATACCACCCACGGCGGTCGTTCCGATCGTTCGGTTGCCGATGGCACCAGGCCCGGTCGCGCGAACCAGCGGAATCAAACCAGCGATAAAGGCAAAGGAGGTCATCAAAATAGGACGGAACCGAAGTCTTCCACCTTCGATCGCCGCATCTCGGATACTGACTCCTTCGTGCCGTCTCTGAACCGCAAACTCGATGATCAGAATCGCATTCTTCCCGAGGAGGCCGACGAGCATCACCAAACCAATCTGGCAATAGACGTCGTTGGCGAGCCCCATCGCTTTGAGGAAGAGGAACGAACCGAACAATCCGACCGGCAGCGATATGATCACCGCGAGTGGTAACAGAAAACTTTCGTACTGACCGACCAGCACCATGTAAACGAAAATGACGACCACCACGAAAATATAAAACGCGGTATCCCCCTTCTTCGCCTCATCGTACGACAACCCTTGCCAGTCGATCCCGTATCCGTGGGGCAGCACTTCCGCTGCTACCTCTTTGATCGCGGCGATCGCTTGTCCACTGCTGTATCCCGGTGCGGGTGCACCTTGGATAGGAGCCGAGGGGTAAAGGTTGTATCGGCTTATTTCATTGAGCCCCTGCTTCTTCTTCAGCTTCATGAAGGCAGAATAGGGGACCATCTCTCCACGATCGTTTTTGACGAACAAGTTCCCCAAATCTTCGGGATAGCGCCGGAACTCGGGGGCCGATTGGACATAGACCTTATAGAACTGTCCAAACCGAACGAACCCTTGTTCCCATGTGCTCCCGATCACGATCGAAAGATTGTTCATTGCATCGGCAATTGAGACACCTTTCTGCATCGCAATATCGTTGTCGATCTCAATTTCATACTGTGGATAGTTGCCAGCAAAGAAGGTAAAGAGCCCTTTTAGCTCCTTGCGCTCCCCGAGCGCTGCCATAAACTTGTCGGTTACCTCGCCGAGCTCCTTGTAGTTGCCGGAATTCGTTTTATCTAGCAAATTGACGGAAAAGCCGCCCGCTGCACCGAAGCCTGGGACCGCGGGAGGCTCGAAGAACTCGAGCTTGACGTTCGCGATATCTCGTCCCTTTTCTTCCAACTCCTCGATGATCTGCTTCGACGTCAGTTTCCGCTCCGCCCACGGTTTCAAGTTGATAATACAAGTCCCCGCATTGGAGCCACGCCCCTCGGTGAGAACCTCGTACCCCGCCAACGAAGAGACCGACGAGATTTCATCGAAAGTCTTGCAGATCGCCTGCAACTCCTTGGCCTTAGCATTCGTGTATTCCAACGTCGATCCCGGTGGGGTCTGGATGATTCCGTAGATGATCCCTTGATCCTCAAGGGGAATGAACCCCGATGGCAAAACATTGTTGACAAGGTAAATGCCCGCCCCGAATCCTGCGATCACCAAAAGGGTGATGAGTCGAAAGGTGACAATCTTTCCAACGATAGCTGCATAGATACTGGTCACCTTCTCCACGCCCCAGTTGAATGCGTGGATAAACATGGCGATCGGTCCTAGTTTGCGAACCCCCTTCCCGTCCCCTTCGGAAAGCTCTGCCCTGGAAATGAGGAGGACCAGGAGACCGACGATGCCGCCGATGACTAGGGCGCTGGAGTCTGTAATCGCGACCACCTCATGCAACAACTTGACAATCGCAGATTGCTTCAAAAAGTAGTAGGCCCCGACCCCTGCGGCTCCACCGAGAGCAAGAATAAGAGCTCCCCGCAAGATCGGCGCACCGCCTCCTGCGACGCCGATGATCCCTCGGTTCAGCCCCCGACAAATCGCGGCAACGATTCCGTCCTTGGGACCGGTCCCCGCGTGGGGTTTCAAAATCATGGCGCAAAGAACAGGTGTCAGTGTCAACGCGACGACCCCGGAAAGGATGATGGACATCGCCATGGTCAACGCGAACTGACGGTAAAAGACTCCGACAGGCCCCGTCATGAAGGTGACAGGGATGAAGACCGCGGTCATGACCAACGTGATCGCGATGATCGCGCCGCTGATCTCGTGCACCACTTCTTTGGTCGCTGTGTAGGGGGATAAATGTTTGTCGTGCATCTTCGCGTGGACCGCCTCCACCACGACGATCGCATCGTCGACCACCACACCGATCGCGAGCACGAGGGCGAAGAGTGTGATCAAGTTGACGGACATGCCGAACATCAACATGAAGAAGAAGGTTCCGATCAAGGAGACGGGGACAGCAAGGGTCGGAATGAGAGTGCTTCGAAAATCGCCGAGGAATAAAAAGACGACCAACGAGACGAGAACGAACGCTTCGACGAGCGTATGGATCACCTTTTCGATCGACGCTTCCAAGAACTTAGAAACGTCGTAGCTGATCTCATAATCCATTCCGGGGCGGAAGTCTTCCTTCTTGATCTCTTCGATCTTCTTCTTCACCTCTTCGATCACCGTGGTGGCGTTGGAGCCAGGAGTTTGTTTCAAAACGATCGCAGCGGAGGGATGACCATCCAAATCGGAGTAGAGGTCGTAGAAGGAGGAACCGAGCGAGACCGTCGCAACGTCGCGCAAACGAAGAATTTCTCCTTGGTCGGTGGCTCGCAGGATGATCCCTTCGTATTGCTCCTCCGTGTTATACCGCCCGACCCATGTTAGAACGTATTCCACCGTTTGCGAAGTGCGCCCGGTGGCTTGCCCGAGTCGCCCCGGGGAGCCGATCATGCTCTGCTCCGCGAGCGCCTCCATCACCTGCTCGGCCGAGATGTTGTAAGCGCGCATCCGATCAAGATCGAGTTCCACACGCATCGCGTAGGCGCGGTTTCCCAGGATGTTCGCTCGCCCCACCCCTTGGATCCGCTTGATCTCGGGTAGGAGTTTTACCGTCGCGTAGTTGTAGAGGAAGTTCTGATCGTGGCTTGGGTCGGTGCTGAAGACATTGACATACATGAGCATGCTCGACATGTTCTGCATGACGATAATCCCCTCTCGCTCGACGATCGGAGGGAGATTGTTCTTCACCGCCTGGATTCGATTGTTCACATTGAGAACCGCGATGTCTGGATCGGTCCCAGGCTCAAAGATGATCTGGATCGTTCCCTCTCCAGCGCTAGTCGCATCCCCGATCATGTAACGCATGTCTTGGACCCCGTTGATGGACTGCTCCAAGATCACCATCACGGAATCGACGAGAACATTCGCGCTCGCACCTGGGTACGAGACCGACACCACCACGCTCGGCGGAGCGACCGAGGGAAACTGCGAGATCGGGAGGGAGTTGATCGCCAGCCCCCCCATGAAAAGTATCAACAGAGAGATGACGATCGCGAGGGCGGGGCGATGAAGAAATTTTGCAAACATAGAATGGGTTTCTACTCAGCCTTGTTCTTCAGTTGCTGGAGAACGACCGTGGGGTCTCGGAACTCGGACTCGACCTTCTCGCCATCACGAACTTGACGAACCCCTTCCAGAACGATTTTTTCCCCAGGCTCCACTCCAGACTTGATGACGAATAGGTCATCCAGTTCGGTCAGGATTTCCACCTCCCGCTGATGAACTGTGTGGTCTTCCCCAATGACGTAGACGTAGCGTTTGGCAAGAACCTCAAAGATCGCTCGTTGTGGAATGACCGTAGCCCCCTCCAAGTTACGATTGATATGAATCTTCCCTGTTTGACCATTGCGAAGAAGCCCCTCTCGGTTGGGGAAGTCCGCTCGGAAGGCGATGTTCCCGGTATCGCTGTTGAAATCGGCTTCGATAGCTCCGATCTTACCTAAGTGAGGGAACTTACTGTGGTCTGCTAGGTAGAGTTCGATCTCCATGTGGGAATCGGACTCCGAGGCGTTCGCCATGTATTCCAGATAACGCGCCTCGGGGACGTTGAAGTAGACCCACATGGTGCTGTTGTCGGAAAGGGTTGTGAGAACGTCTCCTTCGGAAACCAAGCTTCCATGTTGGCAAAGGAGGCGGTCGATGATTCCATCGAAAGGAGCTTTGACGCTCGCGAAATCCAACTCGGTTTGCGAGAGCCGCATCTGGGCTTGCGCTTTCGAGAGTTTCGCCTGCGCTAACGCCACCTCCTGTTCCGACACAACTTTTTGATCGTATAGTTTCTTTGCGTTGGCGTATTCGATCTGAGCTAACTGAGCTTCTGCCGTTTCTGCTGCGAGCTTGGCCTCGTACAGGTAGGGGAGAACCTTGAACATCAGTTCCCCTTTGTTAACCATCTGCCCTTCTTTGACCGGTATCTCTTCCAAATAGCCATTCTCAAGAGCCTTGATCTCAATGCGTCGGCAGGAACGAATTTGGCAGACATAGGACCGAGTGTTGACCACGTCTTTGGCCAGTACTTCGGTGGCGACGATTTTGTGCTGATGATGCTCACCATGTCCCGACTCATGATCTGCAGATTCCCCGTGAGACGAGGGCTGATGGGAATCGTTAGAATGACCGCTGTGAGACGCCGAAACCAACCCGACGTTCACTAGATCTAGGGAAGCAAAAGAAGTTTCAGTGCCATCATGGCCACTGTGAGCTTGAGAACTGTGAGCTTGAGAACTGTGAGCTTGGGAGCTAGGAGAGCTCGTCTTGGGATTGCAGCCAGCATTCAAGGCGATCCCAGAAAGAAGAACCAGAGTCGAAAGTGTTAGCGGTTTCATTGCGATGCGTAACAAATGGATGGGCTTTCCCCAGGAGGTGACTACCAACTAGGTCGAACCGGAATGGGCGGCATGCAACGCAATACGCAGCTATCGTGCCAAATCACTTTTTCGGAATCAGCGTCGGCCTGCCAGTTGCTTCACCTGCCGGTACCATCGACCAGCGCAGAACAAACGATCTAAAGAATTCTTTATTTTCGAATAAATTCCAAGACTCTCTCAAGGAACGACCGGCGACCCTGCAAGAAGTTGCACAAGCCCTGCAATTTGTGGCAGGAGTAAGGCTTGAGTGGTCGTAGGGTGTGTGAAGCGGTCGCCCCCCACCCCTTCAAACCGTCTTAGCACCCTAAATCTCTCACCGATTCCACCACCATCGCGTCTGAAAGCGACCACTTCACACACCCTACGACAATCCCCCCCTCTTTCCGTGTCTTCTGTGTCTTCCGTGGTTCGATATCCTACACCTTCATCGGGAGCAAGATCGTGAAAACCGTCCCTTCTGGGCCGGAGACGAAATCGATCGAGCCGTTGTGTTGTCGGATAAGCTTATCGCATATTGCGAGCCCCATTCCCGTTCCATCGTGACGCGTGGTGAAATAGGGGTCGAAGAGTTGGGCATGGTGCTCTGGTGGAATTCCGATCCCGGTGTCGCTAACCTCGATGCGGAGTTTGTCCTCTTGCTCCGAGACATCGAATCGAAGGGTTCCGCCATGAGGCATTGCAGCCATTGCATTGACGGCAAGATTCAAAAAGACCTGCTCGAGTTGGGTTGAATCGGCCTCGATGATTCCCGTCGTGCGCGGCTCGCAAACGAACTCAAGACGAATCCCTTTCTGCTCCGCATCCAAGCGCATCAAACGAAATAGCTTGGTAATCAAGGAAGGGACATCGACCGCGGCTCTCCCGATTTCATGGATGGAGGCATAGCTTCGAAACCCATCAAGAACATTGCTGATTCGGTTCACCTCGGTGTTCAAAACGTCGAGCGTTTCGTTCACGTCATCGTCTTTGTGTTCGCTCTGAAGGCGCTCACAAAGGAGCTGAATATGCAAGGTCAACGCATTGAGTGGATTCTTGATCTCATGCTGCAGTCCCGCCGCCAATGTTCCCAACGCCATGTATCGTTCCATGCGTCGAAGTCTCTCTTCGATAAGGGCCCGTTCGGTGATATCCCGGATCTGAAAGACCATGCCGATTTCGAGCTTATCTCGATTCAATAGCAACGTGCAGCCTGCCCTCAAAATCCTTCGATGCCCGTCCCGTTGAAAGCGATAATCGAGATCCCGAATCGGAGTCTTACTTTTGCGAATCTCGTCGGCGATAGTGACGAGGAGAGCATGCCCTGGGGCGAGCTGTTCGATCGTTTCCAATTCTGGATGGCTATCGAGCGCGAACAAGGTAACCGCGAGTGGGTTGACACTCAAAATGCGGCCATCCATATCGGTTGTCATGACTGCTGAATCGAGGCTCGCGAGAATATCAGTCGATAGGATTCTCGCGTTTTCCAGATTTCGTTCGCTACTGAAATAGCCTCTTAAAGCTAGGGAAAAAGCGATCGCGGCGGCTAAGACGCTCAAGACCAAAGAGGCGGTTAATCGCCATTGCAATCGGAGTTGATTGGCGAGTTCTTGTGCGACTTGTTTGTCCTCTCCTTGAAGATGGTCAAACAGGTCAGCGACGATCTCTTGCTCTCGCCGCACGGTGTAGAGGTCCCATGCGGTGACAACCAATGCGAGGATGGTAAATCCCCCGAGCAACAGAGCGAAGATCTTCGCGTGGCGTTTACTTTTGGTACTCTTCGTTTCGAGCATACACGGCTTCAGTAAAGTTCAATCAGAAGGCATCCGAAAAGGGGTCTGACCCTTTGGAGGTGAGTCGATTTTATTGGCTTTTTGGGCTCGCCGGAGAGGGTCAGACCCCTTTTCGGATGCCTTCTCAGTGGAGTTCAAATCGACTCATCTTGTAGTGAAGCGTTCGCACGCTCACGCCTAACGCTTTCGCCGTGTTCTCTCGATGGTGGCCACATACTTCCAGCGCCGATCGAATCGTTGCTTTCTCGCATTCATCCACGGCATCTGCAAGAGTTCGAACAGGACTGTTGATGAGAGGAGCGGAATTACGAAAATCGGCGGGTAGATCTCCAGGTTGGATGATATCGTTGGCGCTCGTGATCACCATGCGTTCCACAACATTCCGAAGCTGTCGCACGTTTCCTGGCCAAGGGGCGGCTACCAGCAGTCGCATCGCTTCGGGGGCCATTCGCATTGCGGATCGTTTGTGCCGCTTGGCAAAATAGTCGAGGAAGTGCTCGATCAGAAGAGGGATATCCTCTTTGCGACTTCGAAGAGGAGGGACTTCGATCGGGATGACGTTCAAACGATAGAAGAGATCCTCACGGAATTTTCCTTCGTCGATGAGACCTTGGGCGGAACGATTGGTCGCGGAAACGATTCGGGCGTCGGCATGAAGAATTTCTTCCCCACCGACTCGGGCGAACTCGCGCGTTTCGAGGACGCGGAGGAGATCGACTTGGCTTTTGGTCGACATTTCGGTCACTTCATCGAGGAACAATGTTCCGCTGGCCGCTTGTTCAAAGTAGCCCGGCTTTCGTCGAATCGCTCCGCTAAAGGCCCCTTTTTCGTGTCCGAAAAGTTCGCTTTCCAGGAGAGATTCGGGAAGGGCGCCGAGATTGGCGGCGATGAAGGGGCCATTGCTGCGGCCACTCAAGTCGTGGATGGCGCGCGCGATGAGTTCCTTCCCCGTTCCACTTTCGCCGTGGATCATCACCGTTGCATCGGTCGCGGCGACTTGCCGAATCTGTCGGAAAACATCTTCCATCGCGGCTCCTCCCGCAATGATGCTGGATATCTCAAAAGAATCCGCGAGTCGATGCCGCAGGCGTTCGTTCTCCATGCGAAGATATATGTGTTCTCGCGCTTTTCGGACTTGCTGACGGATCAAGTTCAGATCGACCGGTTTCTGCGTGAAATCAAAGGCTCCCGCCCGCATCGCTTCGACCGCCGTCTCCACGGTTCCATGGGCCGTGATCACGATAACAGCCGTTTGGGGATGGATTTGGAGCAGGTTTTTTAAGAGTTCGATTCCGTTCATACTACAGTTGAGTCGAACGTCGACGATCACGACGAGATGACGAGCCGCTTCGAACTTCTCCAATGCTTCGTTCGCATCGGTTGCCGTTTCAACGAGATCCCCTTCTCCGGAGAGTCCTTTTGCGAGCCCCGACCGAATGTTAGGTTCGTCGTCTACTATTAAAATGCCGAAAGGCTCGGTGGTTGTCATGTAACGGATCCTGGCAAACGGAACGGCAACTCCGTTCTCTCCTTCATTAATGTAGCCGAAACCTCCAGACGCTGTAGGCGTAGGGAGAAGCAAGGTTCCGGGCGGGAGAAGCAATTCGCGTTCCAAACAGGGGATGAGTTCAAACTTCTAGGCATCGCCAAGAAGTTGAGATTCTGCTAGGGTGTGTGGGGAGGCCTGACGAATCGGCGCGAGTTAAGGTGTTTGGAATGTTTGGCTGAAGCGTTAGCGAGGCCACGCAATCACAACCCGACGCGTTAGCGAGGGACAGCACTGGCAACCACGCATCCAATGCTGAATCGATAAAAATGGACGACGACATACCAACAAGCAATCCGATATGGCTGATCAATTGAAATGGGATCGACACTTCATTACTCTAGCGGTAGAGAATGCGAGAATGTCAAAAGATCCCGCGACGCAGGCGGGAGCGATCATTGTCGGCCCGGATCGCGAAGTTCGGTCGATGGGGTACAACGGGTTGCCGCGTGGCATTGCCGATTCACCGCAACGGTTGCAGGATAAGGAGTTGAAGAGGTCTCTTATTGTTCACGCGGAAATGAACGCGATTCTCAATGCGGCTCGTATCGGGGTGAGCACCCGCAGTTGCACTTTGTACTTAGCGTTGACCGATGAGAGCGGCCAGATATGGGGAGGGCCTCCCTGTACTCGTTGCACCGTCGAAATCATTCAAGCTGGAATCACCGAAATCGTGGCCAAGCCCTTTAAAAGCCAAACTTCCTACTGGACCGAGTCCGTTGAGCAGGCACGCGCCCTTCTTCAGGAAGCTCAAATTCAGTACCGCGAGATTGACGACTAATCCAAAGGGGGGCAACCTCGCCTCCCTTGGACGCCCATCGCGAAACGATTCCTCGTAGGGTGTGTGAAGCGGTCGCCCCTCCATTTCCTCCCGACTCAAAGCCTCTACACACCTCACCATCTCAAATACCTTCTCCTACTCAGAGCGACCGCGCAACACACCGTTTCATAGGTATCCTGCCGAATAAAAGTTAACGCCGAGTCGCAGAGATAAACTCCTCTTCGCCCACTTTCTCTCTTCCCTGCGTCTTATAGCTTTACCCGCACGTTCCGGCTTTCAACAGTTGATCCAGCCGTGCCCCTCCCAGGCATCGGCGCAGAGAAGCTGCGGTAGAAAGCCGGCGCGACGATTCTAATTAATCTAGAAGAGTCGTCCCAGGGCGTCACGAATTACAGCGTCAGCCTCTTGAAGACTTCGCGGAGAACTTCGGACGCCCTGGTTCCTTTGATCAATGACGGATCACTCAGATGTTGTCCTGACAAGAACTTGTCTATAAGGCTTCCGCTAGATCAAGGGGTTCGACTTTTCGCTTCCTCCAATTTAGACACAGGATAGATCTATGTCCAATTCGCAACCGTATGCTTTTTTTGTTGGTATCGATTGGGCCAACGATAAGCATGATGTCGCTCTGATCGACCCTCAGGGAAAGCCCTCGCATTGTTCGATCGAACACTCGACCGAGTCGATCGACGCCTTTATCTCCGATTTGCTAGGTAAAGCAGACGGACGCCCGATTGCCATCGTACTCGAGCAGTCCAAGGTGGCGTTGATCCATGCCTTAATGCTGCGAGAGGACGTAGTGAGCTTCGGCCGGCACCAGGTGAGCTTCGGCCGGCACCAGGCACTTCTTAAACTTTTTCGGACGGTGCCAGGCACCGTTCAAAACGTCCCGAACGGTGCCTGGCACCTTGGGAAAAGGGGTGGAGGAATGCTAGCTATCGGATTCGGGGGGCTGGGACGCCGAAAATGGGGTGCGTGGGGTGGTTTTGGGGCGGGAACGTCCGAACGGGGGGAAGAAACGGCGCTAAGAAGGGGCGTGCGCGCAGAGGGGGAGACATC
>CAYMXM010000104.1:0-11561 GCA_964394065.1 uncultured Pirellula sp.
GCTGTCCCTCGCTTACGCCACGGGTTGTGATGGAGGGGACGCTTCGCGTCCCCCCTGAACTCCGATGCGTCAGACCACGCCCGGGTCACGTAGAGAAAGCGCTCATTTCCTCTGCTTTTGTTTGGCATTCGGCGTTGGCGCGATGCTCCAAAGGATCAGCGAAAGGATCCAGACAGGCCCCAGCAAGAGCCAGATCCCGGTTCCAACTTTCTGGGAAGCCCCTCCATGGCTGAGCAAGTCCTGCGCCCCATGCTCGGGCTGGGGCGGGTAACCGGACTGTTGTGGCGGGTAACCGGGTTGGGAGAAGGTGGGTGGGTTCGAAGTGGTGATAGGAAAACCTGGAGGGGGGACGGTCGGTTGGACCAGCGAAGCTCCTCCCCCCCAGTTCTCGACAGGAGCGTTCCCGGCATTTACCCCTTGGTTCTGGGTCGCAACACTGGTGAAAGGATCAGGCGAATGAGAGTGCTCGAAAGCGTGCGAATGGCTATGGTTTGCGTTGACCAACTCATCAGGAAAGGCGACGACCCCGAGTGCCGGTAAGACCAAAGCAAGGCAACTCGTCGCGCAAAGGAGAACCAAGCTTGCAAACTTTAGGGATTTCATGAGTCTGGAGCGGTTGAGGTCGGATTTGATGGGTCGTTCGGGAGGAGCCCAGGAATACTAGCAGGTTGCCTGAGTTCGACGCGACTCCGATTTTTTGTGGGGGTTGCCTAGCCCCGGCCTGGCCTGGCGCATCGGGGTTAAAGGGTAGGACGCGAAGCGACCTACCATCACAACCCGTGGCGTAAGCGAGGGACAGCGTCGCGAGTGCACGTAGCCCTTGTCGGGAATATCTCAGGCGCCGGGTGGCACGTCCCTGAGGCACGAAGGGCGTGCTGCGAGACCTTGAATGGATGCCTGGTTGCCAGCGCTGTCCCTTGCTTGCGCCACGGGTTGTGATTTTAGGGCCTCGCTCTTCGCATCGGGTAAGTACTTTTTCCTTGTTTGCGATTGTGAAACCGAACGAATACGGTAATCTCGTTTCTGTTCCTCGGGCGATTACGTGCCGTTTTATTGGCATCCGAGGAATTTCTAGCCACCAAGCCAGCCAAGATTCTCCGCTGAGTCACCGTAGCCAGCAAGGCAGCAACGAAAGTTCGCTTCGATTTCGTTTCTTTCTTACTGGAGAATCTCTATATGCGTCGGTTCCGTCACTCTGCGTTTACCCTTGTAGAGCTGTTGGTCGTCATTGCAATCATCGGCATCCTCGTCGGACTCCTCCTCCCCGCTGTTCAAGCAGCTCGGGAAGCGGCTCGCAGGATGCAGTGCAGCAACAACGTCAAGCAACTCGGTCTTTCCATTCACAATTTCCACGATTCCAAGAAGATCTTGCCTTACGCGGCGATCAACTACGAAGAGGAAGAATTGCGGCGAGCCCACGCTGCGAACGTTGCCCCGACAGCGACGTACCCAACCGGCTTTATCTCTCTTTTTCCCTACTTTGAGAACGAAAATCTTTCCCGTATCTGGGATTTCAAACTCACGAGGCACAGCACGGTCGACAACGACGGGGATGGTCACACCAACGCTTCTCTCCAAAAGACGCGAATCCCGATGCTCCTTTGCCCGACGATGGCGCCTCCGACCACCCCTCTCGGAGGAGCCGAAGATCGAGCGCCGATTAGCTATATTTTTGCCTCGGGAACCGTTCCCGCACAGAATTTCGCTTACGGTCCGTACGACGTCCAATATGACGGAGCGATCGTTCCTGTCCGGTTGACGCCGATCGGAACCCCCAATACGAGCCCGAATTCGAAACAAACCAAATTCGGTGATATCTCCGATGGAACCTCCAATACCTTCGCGCTCGGCGAGACCGACTTTGCACCAACCGGTGTTGCTTCTTCCGACATGGGAGCTGTTTGGGGGTATGGATATATGTATCCGATTGGGCACACTTCGAAGGCGTTGAACTTCGCGAAAGGAAAACCGGGAACCGCGAATGTCATCGGGACCTTCCGAAGCCAGCACACGGGAGGGGCTCAGTTCCTGATGCTCGACGGCTCGGTCCATTTTGTGAGCACGGGGATCGATCTCACGATCTACCAACACCTCTCGACTCGCTCCGGCGGTGAAGTCGCCTCGTTGCCTTAGCATCGACGCGAATATAAGGTGCTTGGCGACGCGTAGGCGAAGCCACGAAAATCAACCCGTGGCGTAAGCGAGGGATAGCACTGGAAACAGGCATCCCATGCAATGTATCGCAACACGCCCTTCCTGCCTCAGGGACGTGCCACCCCGGCGCTCGAGACATTCCCGCGAGGGGCCACGTACACTCGCGACGCAGTCCCTCGCTAACGCCACGGGTTGTGATGGAGGGACGCTTCGCGTCCTCCCTCTTGCCACCGATGCTGAATCCAACGCAAGCCTGGGCATCTCGCCCATGCCACGTAGAGAAACTATCGATTAACCAACAATCATGAATACTCCAACTGCCACCCTCCTTCTCGTAACCGCCCTATTCCTGGCTGCTCCAATCGTTGGATGTCAAGGTTCCAGATCGAATGTAGAGGACCAAGTTGCCGAGCCCGATCTCAACTCGGGGCATCTGACCTTGGAGGTCTGGCAACAGTCCACTAGCCCCGAGAAGTATGGGCCAGAGATTTTGTATCGATTAAAGCGAGAAGACCCGCAGTTCAAGTCAGCATCGAAATGGAAGGAGTTTCATAGCAAGGAGGTAGAACCCAAGTTGAAGGAACTGATGGCCAGCCCCGCGCCAAACTAAGGGAGGTCTCTTTCGCAATGCCCCACCGGAGAGGTATAGTATTGGTATGAACCCAAACGATACCGCTTCCTCATCGACGACTTCGAAGATCGGTTCGAACCTCCTTGCTCGGTACACCGACACCGAGTCGCTCTTCGTACGTGGTGAAATCCCTCAGGTTACGAAGTCTCCTGTAGCGATTCCACTTGTCCGATTTCAGCAACTGGAGCAAGAGATTCGAAACGCTCCTGCGGTTGCAGCTCCCTACGATGAACTCGCGACCATCTATCTTCAAAGCGAACGCTGGACCGATGCCCGACGGGTTTTGGAGGCAGGGGTAAAGAATTGCCCTGAGCATGAACCGATCCTCTTGATGCACGAGGATTTGATGCTGATCCTCGCAAACCAGCTTCTTGAACAAGCTAAAAAGGATCAAGCAGAACACCCCACGGAGCAAGCGAAGTTCGAACTTGAGCAGGCCGAGATCAACTTGCTCAACGAACGAATCCGAATCTGCCGAGAACGATACGGACGGCATCCTGAGCAGCGAGATCTGTTGATCACTTGGGGGATCGCGTTGCGGCAGAGCAAACGCTTTGAAGAAGCGATCGAAAAGCTTAAGGAAGCCTGTCGTGATCTTCGACTTCGCTCCCGCGCTTCCCTTCAGTTGGGAATGTGCCATCAAGCCCTCGACAACCCGCTCGATGCGTTGAGCAGCTTTCGACGCGCTGCTCTCTTTCGATCTCCTTCCCCCGATCCCAAAGTGGCTTCGACAGCATTGGAGTTAGCTGCAAACTTGGCCGAGGAGATCGGCTTGATCGATTCTGCGATCTACTATCTGTCGATGTTGCAAAAACTAAATCCCAATGCGTCGACACAAATAGAAAAACGGATTGGTGAGCTCACTCCGAAACTCCCACCTCACCCCGACGGAAACCAATCGTCTTGAGTGGTCAGACTGTTCAAGGAACGCGACTAGGGATAGGGGGACTCGTTTGCCTCGTTATCGGCAACATGATCGGGACGGGAATCTATGTCTCGAGCGGGTACTCTCTGTCGGACTTGAGGGATGCTAAATACGTTCTCCTCGTTTGGTTGATCGCAGGGATTCATGCGATGTGCGGAGCAGTTTCCTATGCGGCAGTCGCGAATCGTCTTCCCGTCTCTGGAGGTGAATATGCAATCCTTTCTCGCTGGGTCCATCCGATCTTGGGGTTTCTCGCAGCGTGGATATCGATCGTTGCAGGTTTCGCAGCCCCGATCGCAATCAGCGCCAAGCTTCTAGGAGCGTACGCCCTTCATGCAGTCGGGACCGACCTTGCCACTTATCCAAACCTTGATCTTTGGATCGCGACGATTTCTCTCCTGATGGCATCTTTACTCCATTGGGTTCAAATCGGTTGGAATGCGATTGCCAACAACATTGTTGTTTCGATCAAGCTGATCGGTCTCGCGTTGTTCCTCGCGGTTGGTCTCTACTTTGTCAGTACTACACCCTCCAACGGCCTCGTTCTCTCTGCCGATGGGGAAGCTCCCTCATCGATGCACCTCTCGCAACTCCTTTGGGTGATGTTAGGTTCTCTCTACTTTACAACCCTTTCCTATACTGGTTTCAACGCCAGCATCTACCTTGCGGGTGAGTATCGCTTGGAAGGAGAGGAGGACGGAGTTGCCGAGACAAGGAAATCCGGAAATCAAAGCGATCCGCGTGTAGGGAGATCTATGATTCTCGCCTGCTTTATCGTCACGATTATCTATCTTGCTCTCAATGCCGTCTTCCTCTACTCGATTCCGGGCAACGAATTGGTCGCGGCGGGTGAGTCCTTTGTACTGACGGTTGCGGAAGCGATCGGCGGGAAGGGGATGCTATGGTTGATGGGGTGGGTGATCGTTCTTTCTACAGCGACCAGCGTCTTAGCGATGACGATCACAGGGCCACAGGTCTACGTCCAACTGGGGCGGGACTATGGAATCTCGAAGTATGTAAAGACCAAGGTGTCGCAGACTCGAGTTGCCTTGATAATTCAGACTTCATTGGCGATTGCATTCGTCTGGTTGGGTTCGATGCGAGACCTGGTAACGTATCTTGGGTTGACCCTGACTGCCTGCGGAGCGATGGCCATCGCATCGATATGGCTAGCTCAGGTGCGAAATCGTGGCGTCTTTCCTCCCTTATCCCCTCTCGAGAAGCTATCGGTCGCGTTCTACGTACTCGGGGCAGTCGTTTTGCTCGGCGTAGGATATTGGATCGTCCCAACGCAGTTCTACGGATGCGCCATAACGTTTTGTATAGGCCTTGCGCTATACGGAATCGGAGTTGGCTTGAACAGGCTTGAGGGGTGAGGCTTGAGACTAGAGGTTAGGGACCGGGAAGGGGGGGCCGACGCGAAAGCGAGGCCCGAAAATCACAACCCGTCGTGTAAGCGAGGGACAGCACTGGCAACCGGACATCCATCCCGGGTCTCACAGCACGCCCCTCGTGCTTCAGGGGCGTGCCTCCCGGCACCTGAAATATTCTCGACAAGGGTTACGTACACTCGCGACGCAGTCCCTCGCTAACGCCACGGGTTGTGATGGGTAGTCGCTTCGCGTCCACCCCGCCGATGCGTCAGGCCGCCCTGGAGAGAAGGGGGCCTTTTTCCTGCCCCTTTTTCAAACTTCACTTTTCACACTTCTAACTTCTTCCCCCCCAACTTCTGCTACAATCACAGACGCTTGCCACCTTCGCATCCGTTTGTTTTCCTGAATGAAACAGATCATTGCCATCATCCGCCCCTACCTTGCAGATAGGCTTCTGGAAAATCTCCGGCTAGCCCCTCTCGAAGCGTTGCAGATTTCAGAGGTCAAAGGGTTCGGGCGCCAGAAAAGCCACCTCGATCAATATTCCTCAACCGAGTATTCCCTAGCCTTCCTCCCCAAAGTCGAAGTCACCCTTTGGGTCGATGATTATCGGGTTGAAGAAGTTTTGCAGTCGATTGAAGAATCAACCCGTACAGGCCGGATGGGGGACGGGAAGATTATGGTTCTCTCATCGACCGATCTCACCTCTCCACAGTAAGCCGACGCGATGGGATCGATTTGTGGCTTCTGTTCTCTCTTCTGCGATCAAGAGAACTTGCATCGTTCCTGCGAACTCCGTCGGAAACTTCTCGACCGTTCCCGAACAGAGATGGGGCTGTTAGGAGCCAAGGCGAACTCGCAGGGGGGCCTGATCGAAGAGAAGCTCCTCCGTCTTAAAACATTCCTTGAGAAGAGCTCGAATATCCATATCGGGGGAAGCATCACCTCCGTCGAAACATCGCGAGCTGTCGCGAAACTGGCGAAAAAAGTGCACGCTTCTCTCGACGGAGGAGGGAATGGAGTCTCGACGAACGGAACGGCTAGCTTGGCCCGTTCCGGTGCCTATTTGACAACTCTCGCAGAAGCACGCTCGATCTCCGACTGTTTTATCGTCATCGGAAGTGATCGACTGTTGAAGTTGTTTCCTATGCTCCCCACTCGCCTTCAAAGCGGAAGAGCTCTCATCCCACCACCTGGCGAAAAATCCAAAAGAGGATTCTCCACGACTTGGAACCCGGTCGTACTGTTGCTGGGGGAGTTCGGAAGATCCTCGATTCAAGGGTGGAAAAAATCTTTTCCATCGGTCTTGTCAGTTCCTTGTGATTTGGAGCGAGTTCCTGCGGCGCTTCACGATTGGTCAACACCGTGGCCCGGGCGTCTCGCCCGGAGTGGCGAAGACTCCTTCGGGCGAGACGCCCGGGGCACGTCCCAATCGCACGGTGAGGACGAAATTGGCGTTCCGGCCTTGTTGCAACGTGCCAAGGGTGCGACCTACACCTCCCTTGTTTGGTCGGGGCATGATGAAAGTTCAGTTTCGTCGGATCTCTGGGTTCAGCAATTGACCCGATGGTGTGCTTTGATGAACGAGACGCGCCGCGTTGCGATGCTCTCGTTGAGTGGCTTGGAGTCGACATTCCAGCAAGCATGCACATGGCTGACAGGTTTTCCAGGACCTGTTCGGTTTCGCGATGATCCATCCCACCCGATAGCACGCGGAGAAAACACCGCTGAGTGGATCGCCCGTTATGGGGACGATCCTGAAGCCCTTCTCATTTACATCGAAGAGACGGAAACAGCTCCTCTTCCGAGAGCGCTCGCATCTCTTCGGTGCAAGGTAGTGCATTTAACAAGTTTGGGGGAGTCGACGAACGTAAATCCATTCGGCGACACGATCGAGATTCCGATCGCGAGGCCAGGAGTTGATGCCAAGGGAACGATGTTGCGAGGGGATCAAATCGTCATGGCACACCTGCGAGGGGAGCCGGAGTTCAAGGTTCCTTACCGGCACGAGTGCCGTTCCTTGTTGGAGAGGCTCTCCTCATGATTACCATGCTGAAGAATGTCGAGTGCATCGATGGGGTGAACGAGTCGGTCGTACGGGATTTGGTACTCGTCGATGGAGCCATCGATTCCCAAGTTCCGCAGGGAAGACGTGTCGACGCAACTTACGACTTAGCCGGTTCGATCGCGATGGCAGGTGGGATTGATTTGCATACCCATATCGGAGGTGGCAAGGTCAATCTTGCGAGGCTTCTTTTGCCAGATCTAGTCCGTAGCCGGGAGGAGGAGTTTGATTCATGGACTCAAACGCGTCCTCTTTCATCACCGGTTCCTCCCGCACATGAGATCGGTCTTCGGTATCTCCAGATGGGGTACACGACTTGTATGGAGCCGGCGGTTCTTCCTGCGAATGCAAGGCAAGCTCATTGCGAAATGGCTGACATTCCGTGGCTTGATACGGGGGGATACTTGTTGCTCGGGAACGACCGAGTCTTGCTCGAGTGGATCGGAGAAAGGGCTCCACAATCTCAGATCAACGCCTATGTCGCTTGCATGCTTTCGATGCATCGGTGTTGCGGCGTGAAGGTCGTCAATGCAGGTGGAATCGACGCGTTCAAATTCAATGCGCGACATCTCGATGTCGATGCGTCTCATCCACGCTTTGAAGTGACACCCCGAAGTATCCTCGCTGCCCTTTCGCAGGCGGTCGAAGATCTGGAACTTCCTCATCCTCTGCACGTCCATTGCAGCAACCTGGGAGTTCCGGGGAATATTCGCTCCACCTTGCAGACCTTGGAGGCCGTCGAGGGGAGGAGGATTCATTTGACCCATGCGCAGTACCATTGCTACGGAACTAGCGGCCCGCATGGTTTTAGTTCGGAAGCGGAACAATTGGCTGACTATGTCAACGAGCAGGATCAAGTGACGATCGACGTCGGGCAGGTTCTCTTCGGTCAAACGGTTACCATCAGTGGTGACACGATGCACCAGCACTTGAATCGAAAGTATGCGACCCCTCGCAAATCGATATTTCAAGATGCTGAGTGCCAAGCAGGATGTGGTGTCGTTCCCTTCAAGTATCGGCATGATCAATATGTGCATGGCCTGCAATGGACGATCGGTCTGGAACTCTGTTTGCGAGTGACGGACCCAACGCGAGTCTTTCTGACGACGGACCATCCAAACGGTGGTCCGTTCACCGCTTATCCGCATTTGATAAGGTTGTTGACCAGCTACGATTTTCGCATGTCGATTTTCGAACGACTCCATCCAGACGTTCAAGCCTCGAGCCCTCTTCCCTCCTTAAGTCGAGAGTACAGTCTTGAGGAGATTGCCCAGATGACCCGTGTCGGGCCGGCCAAGGTGCTCGGTCTATTCGATAGAGGAACGCTCGACAACGGGACGATAGGGGATGTTGCGATCTACGAAAAAGGAGTTGAGATCGACGCGATGTTTTCGAACCCGACGATGGTCTTCCGAAGAGGAGAGCTAGTCTATCGGCAAGGTGAGCCCCTCAAACCTTCGGCCAAGCAAACCATCCTCGCCACCCCGCCGGTCGACCCAAGTTGGAGAAAAGTGATCTCGCAATTGTGGCTTGAACAGTATGGATACAGCACCGACATGGTCTGCATCGACATGGACGAACTACTAAGCGACACCCGGTCAGTACTGGATGTATTGAGCTAATGACAGGCCGCGAAGCGGCGGCATCACAACCCGTGGCGCAAGCGAGGGACCGCGTCGTCAGACCGTAGGGTGTGTGAAGTGGTCGCGTTTCCATTTCAGATCGAGATAGCCCCTCGATTATCGATTCCATTGCAACCATCTAAACGCTTCAAGCGACCACGCAACACACCGGATGTGTAGTTCGCACCCACAAGCCACGCGCCGCGCTTTAGAACTCTGCTCCCCTCGCCCCGCTTCGGGGAGAGGGGCCGGGGGTGAGGGGTAGAAGTGCTAGAAACATCGACCGAATATGGTTCGACTCTATGTTTCGTACTCAGCGCAGCGGTACTCGTACTCGAGATTCGAGATTCGAGCACGAGTACGAGTACGAGTACGAGTAAAACGGGAGGCCTCCGCCGCTGCGCGGCGGAGGGAAAAAGCGCGCTGAGGTACGCCATCTAGGGCGCCAAAGCGGTGTCCGACGGGGACGAGCCCCGAGCGGACAAGGAACGAACCAGAGAACAGAACTTGCGCAAAACCAATTCCCCGCAACACGATCTTCTTCTCTGCGCCCCTGCGTCTCCGCGCCCCTGCGTTGCTTTAAAAGAGGAGAGACTTAGCCGTCCTTACTAGCAAATCCTCTCAACGGACTAATTCAATCTCGAACTCATAGGCGTCCCCTCCGACCCGTGCCGTTAGCGAGGGACAGCGTCGCGAGTGCACATGGCCCTCGTCGAGATAATCGAGCGCCGGGTGGCACGTCCCTGAGGCACGAAGGGCGTGTTGCGATACCGTGCATGGGATGCCTGGTTTCAAGTGCTATCCCTCGCTTACGCCACGGGGTGTGATTTTCGGGCCTCGCTTACGCGTCGGCCAAGTCCTAATCCGATTCGCGTGTACAATACCGAACTCGCTTCGCAGTTCGTACAGACTTTTTTAAAACGCTTCCATCCATTTTCCGTTTCTATCCAAAGTGTTTTCTATGCCTGATTTCCCCCCATCGGATTTGTCGCGACGTCAGCTTTTGCAGACGATAGGTGCTGTCGGCATCGGGTCTGTTGTCTTCGGGCGCGCGGTGGCTGCTGCGGTGGAGGAGGGAGGAACGGTTACGGCCGAGATGATTGCTCAAGCCGAATGGATCGCCGGTCTCGAACTCTCTGAAGAACAACGCGTCGAAGTGGCTGCGGCAGTCAATCGAACCCTGCAATCGGCTCGCGCATTGCGCGCGGTTCCAATCGATGCCGATACCATTCCCGCCTTGGTCTTTCGTCCAGACTTCTTCTATGAACAAGCTTCATCAGACGGGGATGAAAAGGATTCTTCACGCCCACAGTTTGCCTCGGGTGTCCACTTCTCCTGGTCTGAACTACCCACTCCCGATCAATGGTCGGACTCGGATTTGGCTTTCACTGGTATCGCCGAGCAAGCATCGATGTTGGCATCGAAGAAGATTTCTAGCCAAGAACTGACCGAGCTATATCTCTCCCGAATTCAACGTTACGATCCCGTACTGAAGTGCATCATCACACTGCTGGCGGAAACAGCGATGCAATCGGCCAAGGTGTCGGACGAGCGTCGTGCAAAAGGAACATCGCTAGGGATACTCGACGGGATCCCATGGCTCGCGAAGGATTTGATCGCGGTTCCCCCCTGGAAAACGACTTGGGGCGCAGAACCCTTTCAAGATCAAGTGCGCCCGACCCCTGCCACGGTCGCTACGAAGTTGGCCGCGGCTGGTACGGTACTCTTGGCCAAGTCTTCGATGGGAGCACTGGCTTATGGGGATCGTTGGTTTGGTGGTACCACACGGAATCCATGGAATCCGGAACAAGGGAGTAGTGGCTCCTCGGCAGGAAGCGCAGCGGGAGTTGCGGCAGCTCTATCGACCTTTGCTCTCGGGAGTGAAACGCATGGGAGTATCGTTGCTCCATGCCGCCGTTGCCGCACGAGTGGACTTCGCCCAACCTTCGGACGAGTTAGCCGAGCGGGGTGCATGTCCCTTGCTTGGTCGATGGACAAGATCGGACCTATCGCGCGCCATGTGGAAGATCTGGCAATCGTTTTTGCCCACCTGCTCGGGACCGATGGACGAGACCCGACTGTCGTCGAACGGAGCTTCCGTTGGCCGCAGGATCAACCCATGAGATCTCTCAAGATCGGCGTTACTGGCGACTCATTGAACTCGGTCGAGCAGCAAGCTCTGGAGTTCTTGCGCCGAGAGGGTGCTCAATTGATCGATCTCGATCTCAAGGTGGATCTACCGGTAAGCTCCCTTGGATTCACCCTCAGCGTGGAAGCTACCACGATGTTCGATGATGCGTTCCGCGCCGATCCGAACGCCGACTACGGACTCTGGCCCCCCTCGTTTCGGAGCGTTCCTTTCACTCCAGCGGTTCAATTCTTGAGAGCCAATCGTTTCCGAAGCCTGCTGATTGTAGAAATCGAAAAACGTTTGAGGAGTGTCGATGTTGTGTTGGGAGGCGAAGATCTATTGCTAACCAATCTCACGGGGCATCCTTCTATCGTGGTGGCTTGCGGTACGGATACGGCAGATGGTAAGGAGATGCCTGGAGTCGTAAAACTGACCGCAGCTGCTTATCGCGAAGAAGTATTGCTCAATGTTGGGAAAGCCCTCCAAAGAGCGATGCCATCACCGAAATTCGGCGACGGAGTCGCCCCCCCAATGTAGAACGGAATTCATTCCGTTAAACAACGCTTCCAACTCCTGCCCCAGATGTACGCATTGCATGCCTCCAACTCAGGGCTGTTCAAGGCCCCCGATGCAGCGAGAGCCTCTCCCAACCGGCGGGGG
>CAYMXM010000105.1:0-11546 GCA_964394065.1 uncultured Pirellula sp.
AACTTCAAACTTCAAACTTCAAACTTCAAACTTCAAACTTCAAACTTCAAACTTCCTAAGGCTTGGCGTTTCGACGAACCTAGTTATGCTGAGCATCGTATGAGCACGAGTCTCGTTCCCAATGATTGAAAGTCGTCCCCTATGGCGTTAGACCTGTTATCCCCCGTACTTGCCGCGTCCGATTTCTGGATGGCCAAGTGGCTCACTCCATTCTGGTATGTTGGCGTTGGAATTCTTGTAGGGTTCGTAGCCCTTTCCTTGTTCCTCGCGGTCGCCTTTCTCCTGATCGGACCAACCGGCAGCCTTGAGGAATCGAGGAAAAATGGGAGTTTGCACTGGGTCGCCCTCGGAACCACTGCGGTCTTAGGGGGGATCGTCAGCCTCCTTCTTCAATCGGGGGAGATGCGCAGGAGCTTTGAAGTCAAGGGAGAGTTTCTCCCTGAGGAATGGCTCTTCGTTTCTATCGCTGTGACCGCCATGATCGGAGTCGCGGTTTGGGCGCTCCTCTTTTGCGCTTCCTCACGATTTTTTGGGGAACTCCGAGCCCTCCTTTTCGAAGGAGTGGGGCTGGCAATGGTTTCGACCCTCGGAATCGTCGCTGCCATCGGATTGGCGGCAACTCCCTGGATCGACAATGTCAGCGCCGTAACCGCTAGCATCCCCCAATTCTTTTCCCCACAGCACCGTACCCTCACCTTCCAGGTCCCCGGCGTTAACTCTCCCGAGGGAGGGAAGTTGCAGAAACTTGATGTCCAGTACGACCCTCAAACTTTAGGGAAGGTTCGAATCGAATCGGACCGTCGGATCGTCATCGCGGATGCTTCGGAGGCGGACAAGCTTCGTTTCGCGGCAGTAACCGTCGACGACGACTCCCCCAAGATTTGGGAACGGACCATGGGGGCTGCCAAGAGTCCCCTGCCACTCATCGGAGGGGCTGAAGTCTTCGCGCAGAATGAAGAGATCGACGATGCGACCGTTACCTTCCACCTCGATTCCTATCCCCCTGTCCCGCAAGCGATCACGATCTTGTTGACAGGGCTCTTCGTCTCCCTTTTCGGGCTCTTGTTTTTCCTGATGCAAGCGGCCTTTCCCAAGGTGGCTGCTATCGCCCTTTCAACCGCCAAAAGCGAGTTATCGCAACCCCTTCCCAAGATCTTGATGACGATTGTGGGACTTGGGATCCTCCTCTTCGTCTTTCTCCCTTTCCATACCTTTGGAGAAGATATTAAGCTCTTGAAGGACTGCGGAGTCACGATCGCTTTGATCGCCGCGATTTTCCAAGGGGTCTGGTCGGCGAGTACTTCGGTGAGCGAAGAGATCGAGGGGAGAACGGCTCTAACCCTCTTGAGCAAGCCGATTCACCGACGTTCCTTTATCGTCGGGAAGATCCTCGGGGTTTTCTGGCTTATCCTGTTCATGTTCTTGGTGATGGGAGCCTTCGAACTCTTTGCTGTCGCCTACAAACCTATCTATGAGGTTCGCGAGAACTCGCAGGATCCTGCCGTTTGGCAACTATGCCATTTCGAGATGATCCAAACGATTCCAGGATTGGTCTTGGCCTTTATGCAGGCGATTGTCCTGTCGGCCATTTCGGTGGCGATCGGAACTCGGGTCACGATGATCACGAACTTTGCGATCTGTTTCTCGATTTACGTTCTAGGGCATTTGACGCCGGTCATCATGGAGTCGGCTGCGGGTGGCCTTCCTCTGGTCGAGTTTTTCTCCCAGTTGATCTCAGCGGTGGTTCCCAATTTGAATCACTTCTCGATGGAATCTGCGATCGATGCGGATGTCACGATTCCTTGGTCGGTGATCGCGAGCGTCTTCATCTACACCGTGATCTATGGGATTGGTGCGACCCTCCTTGGATTGCTCTTGTTTGAAGATCGAGATTTGGCTTAGATGACTAATCTCGTCACCTGTTTTCCGTCGCTGCCTCACCATGTCGACGCGATGCGTGCAGCTGCTCCGAACTGCCATTTCATTGAAGCGATTCAGGAGACGATTCCTGAACGGATCTTCGATGCCGATGTTTTCGTGGGGCATGCGAAGGTCCCGGTCGATTGGAAACGAGTGGTAGAGCAGGGAAGATTGAAGTTCATTCAATCCTCCGCGGCAGGGTTGGACCACTGCCTCGCCCCGTCCGTGATCGAATCCGACATCGTCGTCTGTAGTGCTTCGGGGCTTTTTGCCAATCAAGTCGCAGAACAAACCCTCGCCCTCCTCTTGGGCCTGCTGCGAGGCATTCCGATCTTTTATCGACAGTGGCAACGGAAAGAATTCGTTCGCCGACCGACGGACGATCTTCATCGCAAGCGGATCGGTATTGTCGGGATGGGGGGAAATGGCCGTCGTCTGGTCGAGGTCCTCGCTCCATTCCAGGTCGAAATGCGCGCGACCGATTACTTTCCGGAGCATCGACCGGAAGGACTCTCAGAACTGTGGTCCCATACTCGCTTGCACGAGTTGGCCGCCTGGAGCGACATTCTCATCCTAACCCTCCCTCTCAACGCTTCGACGCGTGGTTTGATCGATAGCTCGGTTTTCGCCGCGATGCCGAAGGGCTCCTATTTGATCAACGTCGCTCGAGGGGCATGTGTGAAGGAAGTCGACTTGTGCGACTACATTGCAAACGGTCATTTGGCGGGAGCTGGACTGGATGTCACACAAGTAGAACCCCTTCCTGAGGACAGCCCCCTTTGGGGATTCGACAACGTCCTGATCACACCGCACGTCGGCGCTCAGGCGGGACCGAGAACCGACGACACCGTTCGGTTGATCAACGAGAATCTGAAGCGGTACTTTGCAGGGCAAAGCCTTTATAACATCGTGGACAAGAGCCTCGGCTTCCCTCACCCAAGCGTTCTATATCCGCTGAATCCGGTGCAGGCTTGAGGGGTGAGGCTTGAGGGGTGTTCTCTAATTCGCTTCTTGTCCGACCGGGGCTCGTCCCCGTCGGACACCGCTTTGGCGCCCTAGCACTCGCTGCGCTTTAGAGTTTTGCTCCCCTCGCCCCGCTTCGGGGTGAGGGGCCGGGGGTGGCCTGGCGCATCGGTGTTAAGGGGAGGCGGACGAAGCGTCCCCCCATCACAACCCGACGCGTTAGCGAGGGATAGCGTCGCGAGTGAACGTAGCCCTTGTCGGGAATATTTCAAGGCGCCGGGTGGCTCGCCCCTGAGGCACGAAGGGCGTGCTGTGATACCTGGGATGGATGCGTGGTTGCCAGCGCTGTCCCTCGCTTACGCCACGGGTTGTGATTTCGGGCCTCGCTTACGCGTCGGCCAAACAGCCCCCCCTACCCGGGGCTACCTCCTTGACCTACGGTCAAGCCTAAGGGCGAAGCCCTCTTCTTCCTCAAGCCTCAGGCCTCACCCCTCAAGCCTCTCTTTAATCCAGATCGATTTCCATTTTCCGTTGGCTAGGGGCATTCGGATCTCGTTCCAATCCATTCGGAGATTCGAATCGAATCCGCCGAATTCGCGAATGTAGTAAGAACGTTGTTGCGGAGCGTAGGCGTTGGGGGGATTGCATTTGGCTCGGTCGATGCGGGGGCGCCGAACTAGTTCGGGGACGTTGACTACGCTGAGGACCTTGAAACCATACCCGTCCTCCGACAACTCATGGTAACGGAGGTCTAGTTTGCGGCGGGCTTCGAAACTTGCATTCTTCTCCAACTGGTCGAGCAACCAGAGCTTGGTGATCCAATCGACCCGTCCGACCAGTTCTTTCGAGGGCTCGCTTCTCTCGTCCGACAGATCGAGTTGGTTGAGTGTCGATTGCCAATGATTGAGAATGTTCCAGGCTTCGAGTGGGACTTTCTTTTCTTGCTCCAGCATGGTCCGGATTTGCGACGCATAGGCGTTCTGAATTTCCGACGCGCGCCAGAGATGATCGCTCCGATCGGGTTCCTTAGCCAATAGCATCCAATCCTTTGAAAAGCGACGCAAAGCATCGACAGGATTTCGCAGACGCGGCAGTTTCGCTTTGGGATTCCGATCGACTAAATCGAAGACCAACGCCGTTGCACCGATGCGCACTAGCTGGGAGTGGTGACATAGTCCCGAATCCCCCGTTGCGATCTCGACTCGCTGCCTTTGTCGGAACAACCCGAAGAGGCTAGAAACTGAAAAAGGGCTCCCCATGCAGAGCTGCTTCAACCATCCATCGCATCGAAAGATCGGTCTCGTTCTCCCGTACCCTCCAAAGCCAATAACCGCGTTGATCTGGAGCCCTCGAGAGCTGACGCTGAATCGACCGAGTGGGTCGACGAATCCACAGCCATCGATGATGCATCGGCTTGCGAAAAAAGAGGTCACGCTCCGTCGATACTGCCGGAGAGCAAAGAACTGAATGTTGCACCAGAGTAGGAACGCAAGAGGCCGATGGAGAATGCGAAGGCCTCGCGCACAGAGCAACAGCCAATGCGCAGGGATGTAGGAGGGATCTCTCGTGAGAGCTTGGTAGTCTTCGGTAGAACTTGGCTTTTCCTTTCTCCGAACCAAGCTGACGAGTTTGCGGCTGAGTCGCTCCAGGCGTGAAAGGAATACGACGCACAAAATCCAAAGGGCTGCGGCAAAGCGGTAGGCGAAGACGCAGGGGAGCAAGAGGAGGAGACCTATTCTCCAACCGAACAAAGCGAACCCGTTTGCGATTTGAACATCGTAGGATTCGTGTTGTCCATAGGTATGCCCGTTCCCATCGTGATTCCCCTGAGCTAGGACGGTTGTGTTATCGAGAGAACTTTGCCGGACCCCTGTGCTCGCCAGTTCCTGCAACGCATGGTGGGACTCGAGCAACTGCATCGGACTGGTGCACTCGGGGGTGGCTGCCTCGAGCAACGCATGGCGATAATCAGGGGAAGCCCCGTTTTCGAGCGAGAAGCTCCCACCGTTCGCGAGGAAGTATCGATGATCGTTGCGTGCACTCGGCGCAACAGGGACTTGCACGCTGACCGCATCGATGAAGCGCGAAAAATCGAACGGGACATCGATCGATGTATTCGCTCGCAGCACAGCATATTCGGTCTCTAGCCCGAGGGTCCTGCTCAAGAGAGGAGGACTACTCGCCGGACTGCCGGATGTTGCTCGCTTCGATGTATGTGAGTGGCTCTTGCGAACTGTCTTGCCCAATCCATTCTCCCAATGTCTGTAAAGGGTCGCTTATCGGCAATTCAGGGGCAGGTCGCAATGTTGGTCCTGGTGTAGAACCCTGCTCGTTGCGAGAAGCCTCAACGGCATTCATTGTATCAGTGTTCTTTGAGTGCAGGGAATGCTTTTCCATCGCGATACCTCCAGATCGGACTAAACCAACGGGCGTTTTCGGGAGTGGTATCCAACCGCGTCCCCCACACCAAGTTTTTAAAGTATACCAGGAACCTCGTCGAGAGTTTTGAGTAGGGGAAGAATGCAGACATGAGAAAACCACGAATCGTACGAATCCCACGAATCAGGCTTGAGGGGTGAGGCTTGAGACTCGAGGAAGAAAAGAAAGGAGGGGGGGCCACGCCTGGGCTGTCAAAAAGTTGGTGTTGACACGGAGTTTTGAGTGTCTGGATTTATTCCTTGTTAACCGCAGGGGACGCAGAGGTTCGCAGAGCCCTTCAACACGATATCGGATGCTTCGCTTTCTCTTAGCCCGGAGGGCGACACATATGGATTTCCTGGAGGCCCGAGATCCAGATGTGCCGTCGCTCCGGGCTCCAGAAGGGAGCATCCTGAGGAAGTGCAGCGTCACTAATTTTGAGAACGAAACTTGCGCAAACCTAAATCCCCACAACACCAACCTTTTGACAGCCCAGGGCCACGCCCATCGCTTCGCTCTGAGCGTGCCACCCTCGTCAAATTCTTCCTGAAGCCTGAAGCCTGAAGTCTGAAGTCTGAAACCTGCTCCCCCGCTGCTACAATTCGACACAGGGGATGAACAATGGCTTTGGCACAGCATTCGCTCGACCGAGGGGGATCATGATTGAAAACGACCAACAAGCCCATCAGCCACACACTCCTCAATCCCGCCCGGAACTCCTTGTCCTTCAGCCGGAAGATCGAGTCCTCCCCACGCTAAACCGAGATGGTAAACGGCGATGGATCACCCCTTCGTTGGAGATGGGGAAACATTGGCACTGGAGACGCTGGGTTGCTTACGGCTTGATCGCCTTCTTCGTAATCCTGCCCCATCTCCGCATCCACGGGAAGCCCTACATCCTTCTCGATATCGCTTCGCGGCAGTTTACTTTCCTGGGGCACACTTTCTACCCGACCGACTCTCCACTCTTAGCCTGCTTGATGCTCGGAGCCTTCTTCTCGATCATGCTCCTCACGAGTGTGGCGGGGCGGATTTGGTGCGGCTGGGGATGCCCTCATACGGTTTATTTGGAGTTCCTGTTCCGTCCGATCGATCGGTTGTTCGACGGGACCCGTGGGAAAGGAGGGAAACCTCGAAAGGGGCTTTCGGGACCTGCGAAAGTCGCTCGATTCCTGGTCTACCTCGTTTTCTGCATGCTGATTGCCCACACGTTTTTGAGTTACTTCGTCAGCACCGATGAGCTAGCCCGATGGATCCGAACCCCTCCTCATAAACACCCCGTCGCGTTTCTGGTGATGGCTTCCTCGACCGCAGCATTGATGTTCCACTTCATGTTTTTCCGGGAGCAACTCTGCTTGATCGCCTGCCCTTACGGCCGGTTTCAATCGGTGATGCTCGACCGAAAATCGCTGATCGTCGCCTACGACGTCGCGCGTGGGGAGCCGAGAAAGAAAGGAAAACGAAAACCTCTCGAACAGAGTGACCTCGGAATTCGATCAGCGGGGGACTGTGTCGATTGTGGTCGGTGTACCGCCGTATGCCCCACCGGAATCGACATTCGAAACGGCTTGCAGTTGGAGTGCATTCACTGCACGCAGTGCATGGATGCTTGCGATGTGGTCATGGACAAAGTAGGGCTTCCGAAAGGGCTCATCCGCTACTCCAGCCAAGACGGCTTGGAAGGAAAACCCCAGCGATTGCTCCGCCCTCGAACGGTGATCTATTCGGTTCTATTAACCGTCCTAACCGTCCTTTTCGTATCCCTCCTCTCGATGAAATTCGCTTTCGATGCTAGGCTTTTACCTGGCGGAGGTGGCGCTCCGTTCGCGCTCACGGGGAACATGATGGTGCAGAACAATTTCAAGCTCAGCTTGGTCAACCGTAGCCAAAAGAAGCAGTCCTATACCCTCAGCACCTCCGACCCCAACATCAATGTTCGGAACAGCGGTGGACAAACCGCGACTTTGGAGCCAGGAGGTTCAGTCCGATTGCCGATCGATATTCACTTCCCAGTACGAATCACCTCCGGGAAAGGCTCCACCTCCACGAGTTTGACCATTGAGGATAGCTCGGGAGCCAAACGAACAATTCAGGTTAGGTTGTTGGGACCGCGTTAATCATGCAAGAAAAAGCTTCCCGTCGATTTTGGATCTCGCTCGTTCTTGGATTCTTTGCAATCGATCTTACGATCGCCATCGTTGCGATTTCCATGGCCGCTGGCGATCCCTCCTTTCGGGCGATCCCCGGGTTTAGCCAACGATCGGTTCATTGGGGAGAAAGCCAAAAGAAACAAAGGACGCTACAACAATTGGGGTGGCAACTCTCGGTCGACGCCGCGAAGACGAATGCTTCGGAGCTCGCGATCCGAGTGATCGATCGAGACGGAAACGTCGTTCCCGATCTGAAGCTTTCGGTCATGCTGTTTCATTACACCCGAGTCGCAGATCAACAGAAGGAAGAACTCACCCACCGCGATGGTCTCTACGTCGCCCCCTTTGATCTCGCCAAGCCGGGCCTTTGGCATCTCGATTTGGAAGGAGTCTCGGCCGACGGAAAAGAAATCTGGACCCAGATCACCTTGGAACGGGAAGCATAAGGATGCCAACTCCGTTCGGTTTCCTCGAATTCGGATCTGCCGTGTTGGTCGCCTCCCTCCTAGGCTCCATGCATTGTGTTGGGATGTGCGGACCCTTTGTCGCTTTGGCGACGGCGACTTCGACGGACCGTTCGCATCGGGCTTCCGTTTTCGCCCGTCTCACCGCTTATCACTTCGGCAGGCTGACGACCTATCTTCTTCTCGGGGTAGTTGCAGGGGGAATCGCACACGCACTGGGTCACTCAGAACTGTTGAGCAGATCCAATCGGTACCTAAGCCTTGGCGGTCTGGTCGGGGGAGCGATTCTCGCCATCGGTGTCTGGAGAGTCTTTCAGGAAGTGAGACTAGATGGCACCCGGCACTTGGCCAGCGCGTCGAATCAGCACGCGCCCTGGGTCACTCGTTGGGGGCAGTGGCTGGCAAAGATTCGAAAGAAGCTCCGATTTGAATCACCAGTATTGAACGCTTACTTTTGGGGCCTGACGACGACGTTGCTACCTTGCGGTTGGCTTTATTTGTTTGTTCTAGCGGCCCTCGCCGCTTCGACCGTGGGGATGGCCGTTCTGACGATGGTCGCCTTTTGGCTCGGAACTCTCCCTTTTCTCTCCGCGGCCGCATGGGCTTGGCGGTTGGTAGGGGAACGGTTTCGTGGCTTGAGTGGCCCCCTAGCAACCCTTTCCATTTTGGGGATGGGATTGTACCTCCTTTTTTCTCGTTCCCTGCTCGAT
The DNA here is from genome assembly GCA_964394065.1 of uncultured Pirellula sp. Lineage (GTDB taxonomy): Bacteria > Planctomycetota > Planctomycetia > Pirellulales > Pirellulaceae > JBKCUI01. The sequence continues at coordinate 8,626 of CAYMXM010000105.1, forward strand.
ACGGCAGATTGGAACCAAAACAAGATATCGGCATCCGATTTGCGATCGAGAACGGTTATACTAGAGAGCCCACCGCAGTCCCGATCGGACGTCATCCCCCCCCCACCCGATGAAACCCCTCTTGAGTTCCTTGCTCGAGTTCGAAATGCGATCAACGAAGGTTTACCCTGCTGCACCGAACCAGTCGCCCAACCAGGCGCCAATCCCAGCAACCGTGCCGTGCGCTCATTGCGGTCTCCCAACACCGCCACCCGCCCATGACGAGCGTCCGTTCTGCTGCACCGGTTGCATGGGGGCATACGCGCTCATCCATGAGATGGGGCTGGAGGACTACTACGCCCTCCGCTCTTCCCCTCGTGGGGAATTCGTCGGAGGGAGCGATCAAAATCTCGCGAGCTTGGAGGACCTCGAAGCCGCTGGGGTCGCGGTTCAACATCTCCCGGGAGGTTTCGACTGCGTCCGACTGAATGTAGACGGAGTTCATTGCGCGGCTTGCTCCTGGTTGATCGAACGGATGCAACCCTCGATCCATGGGCTTCACTCGGCCCGAGTCCGATTGAGTGACAACTCCGTGGAACTGATCTACGATCCGAATCAAACGAACGTATCGAGAATCGCCAAACGCTTTACCGGCCTGGGCTATGGATTGAGCCCTTGGAACGAGGATCCTGAATTCGATGCCGAGGTCATTCAGAAGCAACGAACCCATTGGTACCGGATCGCCATCGCGGCGTTCATCGCGGCGAACTCCATGTGGATCGGTGTAGCACTCTACGCGGGTGAGTCGACCGGGATTTCGAAGGAGAACGAAACCTTCCTCCGTTGGCTCGGTGCCCTGTTGGGGCTCCTGGCAGCGGCGATTCCAGGTCGAAGCATCTTCCAAACGGCTTGGCATGCGATCCTCAACCGAACTCCCCACGTCGACATTCCGGTCGCTCTCGCCCTTTCGATCGGGACGTTGGGATCAATCATCGGTGCAGCGAGTGGTTATGGTCACATCTACTTTGATTCCCTCGCCTCTCTGATCCTCCTCCTCCTCATAGGAAGATATGTTCAGTTTCGGGCCCAATCGAAAGCCCGAACAGCCGTCGGGCGTCTGATGCGATGGAACACACCGATTGCCAAAAGGGTTGCTCCTGATGGAACGACGCTAGCTATCCCTGCCGAACGGTTGAAGCCAGGGGATATCGTGCGGGTGGAACCGGGAGAAACCATCCCAGCCGACGGAACGGTCCAATCGGGATCGAGTCACCTCGACACTTCCCTTCTCACCGGAGAAACGATTCCGGTCTCCGTGAAGCCTCTCGATCGGGTGGTGGGTGGAACCTCCAACCTGAGCGCGCGCATCGAAGTGAACGTCACTGCCGCCGGTTCGGAGAGTCGCGTTGGGAAGCTGATGGCGATGGTCCGAGATGCTACGACCTATCGAACCCCTTGGATTCAAGCAGCCGATCGAGTCGGAAAATGGTTCGTAATCGTGGTTCTGACCCTAGCTCTCTTGACCTGGATCGGCTGGACCCTGCGGTCGGGGATGGGAGTAGCGACTCAACACACCATGGCTTTGCTCACCATCGCTTGCCCATGTGCGCTCGCCCTAGCGGCTCCCTTGGTGATCACGATCGCGCTGGGGCGAAATGCGAAACGACATATTTGGATCCGTGAAGGAGACGCGCTCGAACGACTCGCAACTCCGGGGATGCTATGGCTCGATAAAACGGGGACCCTCACGTTGGGGAAGATCCATATCCACGAATGGATCGGAGACGAAAAGTGGATTCCTTGGGCCGCCGCGGCAGAGCTATCGATCCAACACCCGATCGCCGCTGCTATCGTTCGCTTCGCGGATGCATACGAGTTCGATCCGGGGGACTTCCAAGTGACCGAGACTCAGCAACGGACCGGCTACGGAACAACGAGTCGGGTCAATGGGAGCCTCGTTGCGATCGGGAACGCTCCTTGGATGACCGAACTCAAAATCCCGATCGAAGGGAAATTCTTGCAAGAAGCGGATCGAATTCGAGGAAAGGGGCAGAGCCCGATCTTCATCGGAGTAGACCAACAACTCGTAGGGATCGTTGCGGCAGGAGATGCCCTTCGTCCTGATGCGGTCGGAACGCTTCAAAAGATTCAATCGCTCGGCTGGAAGCTTGGAATCCTATCCGGCGATTCCCCTTCGGTCGTCGAGGCCCTCACGAAGTCCCTCGCGGAACAGGGAGTCACCTTCGAAGCAGCTCTCGGGGAGAAGAGTCCGGAGGAGAAGCTGGCGGTGATTCAAGCAAATCGAGAGAAGAACCAAGGTCCCGTCGTTCAAGGCCCCATCGTCATGGTGGGGGATGGAGTCAACGATGCGGCGGCGTTAGCGGCTGCCGATGTCGGGATCGCCATTCGTGGCAACAGCGATCAATCGCTTGCGGTTGCACCGATCTATATCGCCAATCCACGGATCAGCTCGGTCCTCGAGTTGTTCGAAGGGGCTAAGAACGTTGTCCAAGGGATTCGCCGATGCTTCATCGCCTCACTCCTTTACAATACATTCACCATTTCCTTAGCCGTTTGCGGCCTTATTCATCCACTCATCGCAGCCCTGTTCATGCCCCTCAGCGGAATCACCGTCCTGGCCATGGCGGTGAGGAAGCGGTGAGGGGTGAGCTGTGAGCATTGAGCTGTGAGCATTGAGCTGTGAGCATTGAGGAGTGAGCATTGAGGAGTGAGATAAAGTTTGAAGTTTGAAGTTTGAAGTTTGAAGTTTGAAGTTTGAAGTTTGAAGTTTGAAACGAGGCCCGAAAATCACAACCCGTGGCGTAAGCGAGGGACAGCGGCGCAAGTGCACGTAGACCTTGTCGGGAATATCTCAGGCGTTGGGTGGCACGTCCCTGAGGCACGAAGGGCGTGCTGTGAGACCTTGGATGGATGTCTGGTTG
>CAYMXM010000106.1:0-11493 GCA_964394065.1 uncultured Pirellula sp.
TCGCCCCTTTTAGGGGAGAGGGGCCGGGGGTGAGGGGTTGAAGTGCTAGTAACATCGGCCAAGTCGGCGGCTCCCACTCCAAATTGGAAAGCTATTTCGCAACAGTTCCTTAAGCTTTACATCCTTCCAGCTCTACGACGAATGTTCTCTTGCATCGCTTTGCGTCGTTCGACATCAAAGCACTGTTGAGGATCGAGTTGCTGCGGGGCATTCTGTTTGGTAAACGCTCCGAGTCGAATTTCTCGAGTCCCCTGCTCAACCGGCGCATGCGATACTCTGGGCACCTCAATCGCATTGCCCGCCGATGTTGTATCCTCACCCTGCTCGGTTGCATGATCATTCGTTAAGCCCACAACGATCATGTTCGTGTGCATCCTCAACTGTTGTCGCAAGCTCGTACTTTGAGCGGCTTGTGAACTGGGAGATGGCTGGCGAAGGATACCGTGGGATTGATATTGAGTCTGGTCCAACAAATCCGCCACCGGTTGCCAGTCCGCAAAAGAATCCGTAGGCATCGAAATGACCAAATGAAACTTTTCCTTAACTGCACTGGCGATCATCAAAGCTGCCAACCGATGGGCCGAGAGAACAATCTTTGCAGCTATTTTTTCATCATTGCAGACCTGATGCCAGCGAGGGTGCAGAAGAACGAACAAATCAACATCCACGAGCACAGCTCCACCACGGTCCGCAAACCAAGCGAGCGTGGATTCTGCAACGATGTGCATCCATGAGGTTTCGGCCGGCTCGATCAGTACTCCCTTCGGGAAACTTTGCTTTTGAGCATTCTGGCTGATCACTCCCCAGGTGAGAGCGGCCCAGTCGTCATTTTCACCCGGTTCGCGCGCTGAATCCGATAGCTGGCGTTCATAGAGTTGAAACCCGGCTTTCTTCATCAGCGACCTTCGACGCTGCGCGTTGGCAAGCATCGCGTCACCGCGAGTCGAGGCGGAGTCGAGGTTTCGTTTGATCGCTTCAAGGAGTTCCATAGTGAGGGTACCTAGCCTGCGTTGTATTTGTTCTGATAGGCTCAGGGGGATACTTAGAGTTCGTTGTCTTTTCCGATGCCCATATGGCGATTGGCTTGCCACTCCTCGATATGTTCACTAACCCATTGGCCGATGTCCGAATTCTTGGCTCGTTCTTCGAAGGCTTTGAATAAAAGGGGGGCTAGCACAAATGAACTGATGCCAGAGTTCGCCGACGGAGCCGATGGCGTATCGAAAACCTCCCACTCCTTTTCTACCGCGGCGTACGTCTGTTCCAGTTTTTGATTCAGCTCCGACTTGATGGTAAGTATCGCGTCGTAGGTGTTCAGTTGTACTTCGTTCAGGTAGGAACGAGTCTGGTTCGTTTCTTGCGATCTGGAGACCATTTCGGTCAGATTGTTTTCACGGTCTTTCTGTTTCTCCAGAGGCATGAAATGGTCTTCGATTTGATCCATAACAGTTTGTGGGTCCCCTGAATCGCAAAAGACCACATTCACCCCATGCTCTCCAGCAGCCTCGCGAAAGGTCGCTTCGATTCTCGCATCGCGATTGCGGTTTCCGACCATGTATAAATGTCCTTTGGCGTTGTCGGCCAACAAGGGGCTGTTCGCGTAACTGGCGATCTTGCTTCCATACTCGTGGCCGCGTGCGCGCGCTATCGTTGCATTCCAGCTAGTCATTTGGTCGGTTTTGTAATCGATAACGTGTTTGTCGTCGATTATTAGGTCGGCAAACCCGTATCCGACAGGATGGCCGTTGGAATCGTAAAGGCCCATTCCCCATTCGCATTCTACGTCGTACTGACAATCGTCTCTCTGGTACCTCCAATCTGCCTCGTGTCGCATCATTTTGTGAAAGTCCGACCCATCGCGCGGTGTCCATTTTCCATGAGCGAGCTCTCCATCGAAGCCTCGTTCCCCCTCGTTCTTAGGTTTATTCATAGTTGCTATACTCCAAGAAAGGTAACAAAAAAATAAATCGGTCCATCAAGGACGCATCCACCAATAGGCATCGCGGATTTCGCTGTAGCCACCGAGGACTAGTCGGAAGGCTACATACAACACCAATGCGATAATTGCGATTCGCAATAGAAATACCATTTTTGATTTCCTCGATTGCCAATTACGATGTGATCAGGTGCAACGGCCATCTCAATTTGCGGATTTCACGCGTGTTTTGAGATCGCGCTCCGAGAATAATCATCGATTCGCAGTGTTTGTTTCCTGAGGCTGAGTCAGGGATTGCCAGATCGACAAACACATCGGGCGGGACGAGACGGACGAACTGATCGTTTTGGTTGATGACACGTGCTCCCAAGCCGCGGCCTCCATGATGGCCACCGGCCGCTCCAGCCAACGCCATGATTTCTTCTCCGTATAGTTTTGATGCAAACTCATTGGTTTCTTCATCACTGTTGCGGAGAAACAGTTTCGTTGCGCATAGACCGAGCAAGTTGGTTACGGGTTCACGTCGCGGAGAGCGTCTCGCCAGACTTGCGATATTGTGAGTTACGATCAAGTTTCCGTGATTGCTATCCCGCGAGCGTTCGAAGAAGTCGGCATCACCACAGTGGTCGCCAAATGTAAAGAACTGCTGAAATTCATCGCAAACAAAGAAACTGGGACGAACCTTTTTGACTGCCCGCAACACCTCGCGGTAGTACTCCAGCTTGATCAACGTGCCAATCATTCTCGCCATGATCGGGTTCTTCTCGACCGGCATATGGACATATAGTATTTTTCCTTGGTGAATCATGTCGAAAATTCGGTAGTTGGACCGGCCCGCGAAAACGCTGGCGTAGGGTTCCATTGAGAACGCATCCAGCATGGTGGTTATGTGAGATTGGACCCCGCTTCGCTGGTTGGGCGCCATGTTGACCCATTCGTCGAAGAACGCCAAACAAGCACCTATCGACGGATCCTCCGGATTCAATCGGTCTGTTCGGTCAGCGATCTCGGCAAAGGAACCCGCCATCGCATGGATGTCTGTCAGTCGCGGAGGCTCGTTACCGACGCTGATATGGCGAAGGAGACTGATCGAATGGCGAATAAACCGTCTCGCGTTGTCGACCCAGAACGAATTGTCGCCACCGCTTACCCCGAGTGATTCCATTACTTCAACGAATCTACCTGCCAGCTCTAACTCGTCGTCTTGAGAGTCGAGAGGGTTCCAGCGGATCCCATGTTGTCGATCGTGCGGGTCAATGATGAGTAAATCGCGTTGGCGTCCATAACGACGACAGAGCGTTTCAATTTTTCGGAGATAGTCCCCTTTGGGGTCAAGAATCAGCCCGGATGGCAACTCCCGATTCGCTTCTGCGGCTCCTAGGACACCTTCGAGCAATGTATTGAGAACACAGGATGTCTTGCCACTTCCAGGTAATCCGAAAATGATGCAATTGCGAGTGAAGTCCTGCCAAGTCCATCGAATACCGCCGGCCCGAAATTCGCCACCTGATTTCACTGCGAAGGTTTCTGGATCATGGCAGATTTCCGGGTCACTGCTCATCGAACGAGGTCGACAATTCCTCCCTGTCGCAATCTGTTCATTGAACGCTCGATAGCGCTGGGCCAGTTCATTGAACAGAAAGCCTCCGAAGAAGGGGTAGATGATTAAGCCGATCACGGCGATCCACCACAGTCCATTGTAGATCCACGCAATTCCCTGAAGAACAGGAAACCAAAGAGCCATTGTCATCAGTGTCAGACTGATGAGCAATGTCATTACGATGTAGGTCGTAACAGAAACGACAAGATTGAGCGAATACAGGTACGCTTTCCAAGCGCGCTCGAGCGGCTGGGGGGCGTCTGCGAATCGCCACTGATACAAGGATTCCTGATAGCGTCTTCGCGGCGCCAACAACTGGACGCACAACAGGAGCGACGACGAAAAGAAAATCGCTGCGTAGAACAACCGAGCCGGATTGGCAAAGGAGGTACTTTTCGGCGCCAAATGGACCAAGATGAGCGCGCCAACGCAAAGCGTTATCGAGAGGAAAAAGTTTCGCCGTACCTCAAGCACTTGGGTGCGATTTATTGTTGCCATGTTCTTAAAATCCTCAAGCTGGGTCCACACAAAGATTGCCTTGACCATCGACACGGATCGCGACGGTGCTCGCTCCGGCGTTCTTTGCCATCAGCATCGACTCAGCCATCAATTCGTCGACGACCCTCTCTAATTCACGCGCTCCAAAGTCCTTCAACTTGCTACCACTCTGCATCGCCTCCACAATCAACTCGGGGGAAACGAAGCTTAGTTTTAGGCCGTATTGCTTTGCCAAGTTCGTCATTTTCAATGCGGCGATTTCCGCCAAGACAATTCCGTCCAATGGTTCAAAGACATAGACGCGGTCGAAACGCCCAATGATCTCCGGGCGAAAGATGTTGACGTCGCGAAGATGCTTCTTGACCGCATCGGCGCGTTCGTATGCGTCGGTGATTTGCTGTTGGATTTTGCCGACGGCTTCGTGTTCTGCATTGCTCGTCAGTACGATGATCGACTGGGTGAAGTCTGCCGATTTTCCGGAACCCTGCTCTGTCAATCGACCGTCACCCATCATGGCTAGAAACAAATCGAAGATACCCGACCACGCTTTCTCAATTTCATCAAATAGAATTAACCGGCGAGGGTTGTTGATCATCGGCCGCGTCAATTGTCCTCCCGAATCAGAGCCGACGTAGCCTGTGGGCGTACCGATCAATCGCGTCTTCCCCTCAGGTCCACTGAAGTCAGCGCAATCGAGTAAGAGCATGTTCTTTTCGTCTCCGAATAGATATTCAGCCATCGCTTTGCAGAGTTCAGTCTTTCCGGTTCCCGTGGGACCTAATAGCAACAGGTTTGCGATGGGTTTGCGGCGAGTTTGTTTGGCCCATTGCAGTCGAATCAAGCGGGTCACATCCGCGATGATAGAGTCTTGGCCGCGGACGCGTTTCTTGAGAGCAGCCGCCATCTCGGCTTCATCAATAGCACGCGATTCATCGGTGTTCAGACGAGCAAGAAGTTGTTCCAACTTGTTGCGATCGGTAATATCGAGTGGGTCCGACATCAGATACTCAATTCCTTGGTTATGCCGCGATTCCATGACGGAGCGGTTAAGATGACTTGCTTTTGTTCGTTCTGCTTGGCCTGAAGAATGAAGGGCTCAAGCTTTCCTTCCAAGCGGGTTTTGACGAGTTGGAAGCCGTGCGCCTTGTGAAACCGGCTCACCTCGTCGTGGAGAATCTCGGGGGCGACGTAATCGATCTCCAGTCCATATAACTCGCAGCGTTCGCGAATCAGCAACGCAATCACCCGCGCCTGGTCCATGGGGTGAGGATAATCTGCAACCACGCATTCGTTGAACAACCCCGTGAGTGTCGGCTCCAACCCAAAGTCAGCCGCTAGCGTTTGTTTCAACCGATTTTGCCAGCTCTCTGCGTTGGTTGGTGGGGAGGCATCATCGAGCCCAAGCAGCGTGGAGCCGATCGTAGCAATCAGTGTGACGTGTTCGAATCGAACCGTCGCGCGGTTTCGTGGATCGGTGCAGGTGCCACTGCGCAATATACTTTGTATCTTCGCACGGACGCTTGGGGATGCCCGATCGATGTTCTCTAGCACCATCACTTGAAAAGGAAACCGGCGAACTGACTGCAACAATTGGCCTTCGTTGACACCACCAAAGAGTGTCGCGACACCGTCATGCTGATAACCGATATCGCCTAGGTCAAACAGAGTGAAATGTCCGTGGCGATACAGAAGTGACGCCAGCGTTTGGGCAAGGTGACGTTTGCCGATTCCGTCGGGACCGATGAAAAGAAACTTAGCCAATGCCTTTTGAGTGCTCCCCGGTGATTGAACTCGCAATGCAATACGGTCTCTCAAACATCGGATCATCGTATCGATGGTTGTGTCGAATCCGATCACTTTGTCCTTTAGCTTTCGAGCCGCCCAAGGAAAATCGCGATACTCTCGTAGCATGATCTCGGGAGGCAATGGTGACAACGCGTTCGACTCGATCGGTGACTGGTTTGCCGTGATGCGACAGACAATATCGATCAGTTGTTTGAAAACGGGTTTTGAATAGACCTTCGCAAGCAGCGGACGTTGGAAACGCAACATATACAAACAAAGGCTGACGAAACCTGCCAACGCAACGAGCACCACAACCGCAGTCGTACCTAGGAAGCGTTGCACCAATGCGAATAGCATCCATACCGCTAGCAGCAAGAGTATCAGTTGTGGGATCGGATGGTTCACGGTGTCAGGTCAGGATGGGATTAAGGTGTGGCTGGAATCGAGGTGGATGTTGGGGCGGAGGGGAGAGTTCGATCGATCAAGTCAGCTCCAAAATCGATCACTTTATTGCCGGTGTTGATCATGTCATTGACACTGTCGAGCGCTTGGTCGGCGATATCCATCGATTTGTTGGCAACGTCGCTTGCCTTTTGTGTCAAGGGCGTGTTGACGGAGGGTATTGATGGGACGCCGCTGCGGTTGAGGATTGGTTCCATAGCTTTATTCAAAGCGGAAGAATTCACCGGGAGCTCAGGTGGTAGCTGAAGCGGTGCACCAACACCGTACTTAAACAGTATCAGCAGTAGCAACGCCGGTAACAAAATCATCATGGCTGTCTTAGCAGGATGGGAAGGGTCGAGCGCGGTGATAACTTTACGGAACATATGCATTCGATCGATTTGGTTCTTGTCAGGGGGATGGTTGCAGTTGATCCAGCATTTGCTGGTACTTCTGCCGTTGGTCGGGGGTTAGCGAATCAATACCTTTTTGGACTATCGCTTGTTGTTGCGGTGTCAGGCTCAACCCTCCCTCGTCGAGAATCCCCTGTACTTGGTCTGCCGCTTGGCTGGCTGCTATGCCAGATCGGCTGTTGCCCATTGGTTTCGAAGCCAGGGTTCGAGCAAGCATCAGGATCCCGATGCACACGATGGCGCTGCACACGCGAAACCAGACGGAATCTCTCCACAAGTCGCGAAAGTTGTTGATCCATGGGTTCATCGAATTGTCACACCTAGGGGTTGAATTTCACCGACGGTCATCACGCGGACAAACCCTTCTCCTTGACTGGACCGGCAAGCGACCGTGATCCCACCTCCACCGTCGTAGACGCCTCGTACCGAGATCACGGTGGCGGTGCCGCTAGTGATCGGTACCGAAAGGGTCGCTCCGGCGTTGGTGATCGGAACTATGAAAAACGGTTGGCCATTGATTAGAATCTCAACAACATCACCGTCGTCGTAGCAGCTGTCGCTAAGATGGATATGGTAGAAGCTGGTATCGCCGCGCAATATTTCCGCTCGTAGACCTGGCGTCAATGTTGGCGCAACCTTCGCAGCTACCAAGGACGCAGACGGATCGGTGGAAACAATAGGTGCCGATGCCGGTTGATCATTGGCTATCGGATCATTGCCTACCGCGCCGTTGGCCCGCGGAGAGAGTCCGACGCTGGACGCTTTTACTTGCGATGATTGTGCTTGTGCGAACAGCACATCGGCGGTCGAATCGTCGCCGGCGACCAAGGCTTGGCGAATGGCGTCGGTGGTCTGCGAGTCTAGATCCTCGGCACCGAAGTAGACTTGGTTGGTCAGCATCATGGCTCCATCGATCCCCACCCATTTCATCCCTTGATCGCTTTGGGTTGCTGCGGAAACATGGCTCCAGTTGTCCGATCCAGATTCCTGGTCCGATGGGCTCCCCAGGGGATTCAGGATCACGACTGCGGCGACTGCAGCGGTTGCAATTAAGCCAAGGATCCATCCCGACCAGTGCGATTTTTGGTGGTTGGAATTGGGGGACGAAAGAACGGAGTTGTGATCGTGGCGAGCCGAAGGTGGTAGATCGTCGCCACGTCGCTGTGGAGCGTGCGAACCGGCAAGGGGCGCGGGGGGGGATAGGTTCGGCTGATTCTCGTGAATTTTTAGGTCCATAGCTTCTTTTGTTTCCTCTTTCCCCTGCAAAACCGGATCTAAGATTTGTTGCTACCCCGTTGGGAGTGACGGCTCGAGTTCGGTTAACCCTCTTGGCCTTGGCAAGCGGCTTCATCGATTAGATCAGCATCACGAGAAAGAACAGGACATTCCAAATATGCTTGGGAAAACGGATGCCGAAAATTAAAAACCTTGTCAGTGGTCAGGTGTTTTCGCTCGAGCCGGGGAATGCTTTTGTCGTTGGCCGAAGCCCGGACGCGGATCTTCCTCTGAGGGACGTTTATTGTTCTCGTCGTCAATTCAGCATTCAGGTTTCGCCCGACGGCGAGTGTAGTTTGCTTCCTCTCTCGACGACGAGCGTTACCTATTGCGAGGATCTTGCGATTCACGATGAAGTCCGGTTGGATCGCGACGTGCAGATTAGGGCAGGCAAGTCGCGGTTTCAATTCACGCTAGGTGATCCCGATTTACCGTCGAGCCTACCTCCAACCGTTGAACCGGAAAACCGAACGCCGGGGGGGACGCTACCGGAGAGGGAGACTCAGGATCGGTCTGTTCCACCGATCGAAGCTCCGGCAGGGGTGCAGACAGTCACTGGGGGTGGAGCGGGCCCCTTTTCAAGTGAAAGAATGCAGGAGTCTTTCGGTAGAGAACCGATTCGGATCGTGAATCAAGCGGTGATCGGAAGAGACCCCAAGCAAGCGGATATCGTCCTTCCGCATGTGCAAGTGTCCCGGAGGCATGCGCAGATCGTGTTGCATCGCGACGGCGCGATCGTCACGGATTTGGACAGTTCCGGCGGAACGTTCGTCAATGGGCGCGCCTTGAATGGGGCCGCGCGAATCAACAACGGTGATCGCATCGGAATCGGACCGTATCAATTCATTTTTGACCATGGATACTTGGCCTCTGCGATACGTCAGTCTCAACCACAACTGGTTGCCAGAGAGTTGACCAAGCGTGTGCAAGATCGATCGACGGGAAAAGCGAAGACGATTTTGGACGGAGTTTCGGTCGTGATCGAATCTGGGCAGTTTGTTTGTCTGCTCGGCCCTGCGGGGTGCGGCAAGTCCACGCTACTGGCTGCTCTTAGCGGACGCGCGCCAGCGGATGTTGGCTCCGTGCTTCTAAACGGAAGAGATCTGGTTCAAGAGTTTGAGCAACTCAAATACGACCTTGCGCTGGTGCCTCAGCGCGATTGTTTGCATCGCAATTTGACGGTCCGTCAGGCGCTTCGCTACACCGCGAAATTACGATTGCCCTCGGACACAGGTCGACAAGAGCTGGAATCGGTCGTTCATCGAGCCATCGATTCGGTCGCGTTAACGGCGCATGCGGAAACGCGGATCGCCGATCTAAGTGGCGGTCAAACAAAGCGGACCAGCTTAGCGATGGAGCTCATTGCTAACCCCAGCGTCATTTTCCTGGACGAAGTAACATCGGGGCTGGATGAACAATCCGATCGGGAGACGATGGAGTTGTTTCGCCAGCTTGCAGAGGCAGGAAAGACACTCGTGTGTGTCACGCACAACTTATCGAACGTGCAACATACCTGCCATCGTGTTGTCGTACTTGCAGAATCGGGAAGCCTAGCTTTCGTGGGTACGCCGGAGGAGGCGCTGACTTATTTCGACATCGATCGCATCGGTGATATCTACGCGAAATTGAAAACACAACCAGCCCCTCAATGGAGAACGCAATTTGCGCTTAGCGACATTTATGCGGAGCGGGTTGGGGCATTGTTGGCGCGTTCACCGTATCAACCCGTTTCCATATCGCCCCCATCCGGCGACGGCCGCCGTGGAGATTGGAAGAGTGTGATTCGCCAAACAATGATCCTTATGTCACGGTATTGTAAGTTGCTTAGTACCGATCGGCAGGCGATCGTCGCGACCGTAGGTCAATGCTTGTTGGTCGCAGTTCTGATTGCGATGGTCTTTGGGGATGTTACGGTTACCGACCAAACGGATCCTCGGTTGGGAATGCAGGTCCAGGCATCGCGCAGCGCCAGTCTCTTGTTCATCAGTGCAATCTCCTGTTTTTGGTTCGGCTGCAACAACGCCTCCAAGGAGTTTGTCAAAGATCGCGCTATTTACTTAAAAGAGTTCCACGCTGGGCTAGACTCCATCGCTTACTTCGTCTCCAGGCTTTTGCCCCTTTGGGTAATCAGCATCTCGCAAGCGATGTTGATGTACGCGATTGTGGCTTCCTGGTGTCATCCACCGACATCCGGATTCACAGCGCTAGTCATGGGAGTGATCGCGGGGGTGGGAGTGACGTTGGGGTTGGCCATTTCTGCGATGGCACAATCGGAAGACGTTGCAACGGTCGTCGTTCCCATGGCCCTCATTCCGCAGATCATTTTATCGGAAGGGATCAAGCCACTCGAAGGGATCAGTCAATGGGTTGCAGAGATAGGGGTGAGCCTGTACTGGGGGTTTGGGTTGTTGCGGTCCGATTTGAAGGACGATCTCGTTCCTTTGCTCGAGTCACCACCGACTTCACAATTTCTTTCGTTTCTAGTCCTGTTTGGCCACGCGATCGTGTTCTCCTTATTGACCTTGATATCCCTTCGACAGACCGGTCTGCGTCGAGTGCTGCGATGAGCTCAGAATTCGATGCAATTCCATAAAACGATTGTGGTAGAAAACGAATGTTACGTGAAGGCGAGATGATACCTAGTTTAGAAAAGGAGAGTTCAATAGTATGGCTTCTGATTACATAAAGCATTTAAAAAAATGGCAAGCATTGCGATTGCACTTTCGTCCATTGCTCGACTTTCGCTACCGGCTTCGAAGTGACATGCCACGCGCCCCTCAGGCGGAGGCTGCAATTCTAGCTTGGGCCGAGGCTTCTTTGGCCCTTGATTCTGAAATTGCGAAAGCCAAACAACTTTTACTCGACTGTTCGTTAGATTTTAACTATTTGACATTCGTCGCATTGAGCATAAGTCGAGATTATGCGATTCCCTTCGATCTCAGTTCGTTTGATCTAGATAGGCAAAAGGTTAAGGCGGTTTTTGTTCGTTGCGACACAGAGCCTATTCCATGGTACGATGAGCTCTTAGCGATTGTGAGTGGTATAGAGAACGCAGAGGAACTCTTCTTCGCGCTGGACTATGCCAAAGAGTGTTTTTGCAACCGGCGTATATCTTTAACGAACACCCGCCGCTACGTGGAGTCGAAATATGCCCAAAACGCTGCGCTAAAAGAGGCCCTACAGGCCCTTCTGTCTGAACACGGCTTGCCTCCCGAACAGTTCGACCGTCAGTGAACCGCGACACGAACGCCCCCCGGTCGGACGCCGCTTTGTCGCCCTTAGGCGAGCGGCGGCAGAATTTAAACCATTTCATAACGTGGCCCAGGCGTCTCGCCCGGAGTCGCAACGGTTATTCCGGGTGAGACGCCCGGGCCACGGGTAGAGGGGCCGGGGTGGCCTGACGCATCGGCGCGAATATAACGTGTTTGGGCTGTTTGGCCGACGCGTAAGCGAGGCCCGAAAATCACAACCCGTGGCGTAAGCGAGGGACAGCGCTGGCAACCACGCATCCATCCCAGGTCTCACCGCACGCCCTTCGTGCCTCA
>CAYMXM010000107.1:0-11490 GCA_964394065.1 uncultured Pirellula sp.
GCTTACGCCACGGGTTGGGATGGGGGACGCTTCGCGTCCACCCTCTTACCACCGAAGCGTCAGGCCACCCTTACGCTGCATCGAACACTTTGAAAACCGGTCGGTCTCCAGCAGCCGCTGCTGCCGGGGTTGGGTCTCTATCGGTGCTGAGGGATTGAAGAACTTGTTCGATCACCTCCGCATCGGAGCGGACTTCGTCGGTCTGGTTGTTGGTCCAACGATTGGTTCCCCAGCCTGCGAAGAGAAGTTGGTCATGAGGTCGGGAGGAGCGAATCGCGAGTTCAATGGCAGTCTCGCGATTGGGGACGATCTCGATCGCGGCGGGATGTTCGCATCCGTCGAGGACTTGCCAGATCGCACGTTGCCCGCTCTGAGTCGTCGTTCGGCTTTGGGTGAGGATCACCTTCGAGGCGGCTCGTTCCAGCACTCGACCGTAAGCCATAAGTTGCTCGGGGCTAGCCGCTTCAGGGACCTCGGCAACACAAACGATCGGAGCACCACTTTGCGTCTGCAATGCGTGCAAGCTAACCGCCAATCGATCCGCTTGATCGGCAAGATCGATCTTAATGCTTCGGAACGGGTTGGGAACGCTTTGAAGACGTCCTGGGATTCGTTGAAGACGCTCGATCCCAGCAACGATCTCATCCACCTCGAGTCCAAAGGCATAACCGATCGCCGCGGCACCGAGAATATGGCGAGCATTGTGATCGCCGAGAATCTTGGTCGTGATCGGTGTGATGCTTCGGCCCATTTGAACCATCATCCGTTGCTGCTCTGGGCCTCTCTCAAGCCTTTTTCCCATCACGTCGCAAGCCGCATCCAAACCGTATCCAATTGCGTGGGGATCATGACGTTCGATCCAGCGATTTAACCTCGCGTCGTCGGCGTTGTAAACGATCACGCCGTGATCTTTGAGTTGACCGATCAAACGCTCTATACCGTTCTCGATCCCCCGCGCCCGAAGAGTGTCCACCCGCTGACTCTTTCGCAAGCTCGTGAAGAGGAGAACATCAAACTCCATTCCGGCAACGGCTCGCGAACAGAGCATCTCGTCAGTCAGTTCGACCACAACGGCAGGGCAATGGTTGCTGACCGAAGCGGAAATCAAATCGACCAACTCACCCGCATTCGAATCGGAATCGCATCGAAGCCCCACCTCCGAACCGTTGCTCCCCCCGAGGGTCGAATGATAACCGACTATATTCCCCACATGCTTCATCATCGATGCAGTGATCAGGGAAGCGGTGGTCTTGCCATGCGTCCCGACGACGCCGATCATGAGCGTCCTGCGAGTAGGATGATCCGCAGCTGCGTGGGAAGCTAACGCGTATGCTTCATGAACATCGGGAACGATGCACTGCGGAATAGGAGAGGGGAGGAACTGCTCGGAGACAATGGCCTTCGCCCCCCGTGAGACTCCTTCGATCACCATCCGGGCAAAGTCTTGCGTGTCGTCGAGACCGATGAAAAGAACTTCACCTTCTCGAAGGGATTCAGCACCTCCTAGCGTATCGACACGCCCTAGGGTATCGACACTACAGTGCGTGGATTGGCACTGGATGTCTGAGGCGCCGAGGATTTGAACCTTAGGCAAAATCGATCTCAAAGATACACCGCGACTAGGTGTGCAACGACTCATAGAAAGGCCTCCTTGCCTGATTTCGATGTCCGTAATTCAAACTGTTCGTCGAGTTGTGAACTTCATCCTGAAGTCCTTCGGCGAGCTCAACACCGCATGTGCAGTACTGGATCTGTGAACTTGCCCTCAACTCCCAACAACGTGATCGATATGGCGATTGTGGTCAACCCGAAACCAACCCCTCAACGAAACAATTCCCTTTATTTTTCCAGGCGAAATGCTAGCAAAAGAGATGTCGAATGAACCACGAATCGAACGAATCTTACGAATCAGGTTTGAGGGGTGAGGCTTGAGGAAGAGGGCTTTTCCAGGGCTATCCCTCGCTAACGCCACGGGTTGTGATGGAAGGACGCTCCGCGTCCACCGCGTTTTATAATTCCGCTCCCCTCGCCCCTTTTAGGGGAGAGGGGCTGGGGGTGAGGGTAGGAGTGCTAGACACAAAAACGCAAGTTGGATTTCTCGGGTGCCATCTACGCTTCCGGTGTGTTACGTGACCGCTTTGGGAGCAAATGTAATTGCGATAGAAAAGGTGCTTGGTATGCGATTTGGATCTAAGATGGAAGTAGCGGCCACTTCACACACCCTACGAGTCCTCCCTTGCACGTTCGGCTGGTACTAGCATCGAAACCCATCGGAACCGATTCTGGTATATTTGGCTTTCCCACCTTGCTACCTCCTATCAGCTGGCACATCTATCAACCTGCATCATGAAGTTCTCACTCTTCAAACCCTCCCTGCCCGTTGCGATCCTGATCCTTGCCGTGCTCCCTTGGTCGAGTTTTGCTTCGGCTGCTGAAGATCTCCTGCGCAAACCCACCCCTTTAGAGACGCTTCTCAAAGAAACCTCCCCGGAACTTTTGATCGCCAACATTCGGGAACGAGGGAATCCGGAACAAGGTGCCTTCCTATTCCACCAGTCCGCAGCTGCATGCGTCCGTTGTCACGCGATCGATCCGGACACAACCCCTGTAGGCCCCCGACTTGCCGAATTAGTCCGATGGCACGATGGGAAAGCCCCTTCCGATGAATATCTTCTTCGAGCTCTCCTCTACCCATCGCGAGAAATTCTCGATCGATTTCAAGTCACAAACCTCCTCACCGAGGAGGACGAAGTCATTTCTGGGATCCTCATCGAAGAGACGGAGAAGAATCTTCGCTTGAGTTCAGCCTCCGATCCCGGCAAAGAAACGATCGTACCGAAGGATCGGATCGAATCCCGCAATACTTCTCGCCAATCGTTGATGCCGGACGGGCTCGTCTCTTCTCTCCAGAACGCTACGGAGTTCTACGATCTGGCTGCCTATGTTTTCGAAGTCGCCCAACAAGGTCTCTCGCGTGAAAAGGAGTTAACCCCTACCACCGAACAGCTCCTCGCTCGAGACGATTGGCAGGATATCAATCACGCGGGGATCCTTGGAAAGCTGGGGAAGAAAGACTTCGAAGCAGGGAAAGGGATCTACCACGGTTATTGCGTCGATTGCCATGGTCCCGATGGGAACAAACCCTCGCTCCCGATCGCGAGAGCCTTCGGAGTGCAGCCGTTGAAATTCGGTGCCGACCCTCACTCGATGTTTATGACCCTTTCGAAAGGAAATGGTCTTATGGGACGGATGTCCCATCTCACCCCTCGCCAACGCTATCAAGTGGTTTATTACATTCGCGAAGCGTTCATGAAGGGCTCCAACCCGGATTACAAACCACAGACTCCCGCCTATCTGGCTTCCCTTCCCAAAGGAAAGAAAACCGGGGATGAGTTCGAGATCGTTCAGAGGGACTTCGGTGCATCTCTTGGTTCGCAACTAGGAAGAAATGTTCAAAGCGCTCTTACGACTCGCGAAGGGGAGTGGACCGTCACCTATGATTTGCACACGATGAACCCCGTGGCTATCTGGCAAACCGGGTTCCTCGATCTATCGGAGACCCAACACTACAAAGGAAAAGGGGAAGGAGTTCCCGTTCCCGATCATCCCGTTGCTGAAGCATTGCTTGGATGGCGATGGGGACATGGTGGGACCTTGGACTACGACGAAGCTTCCGTCCCACCACGCGGTCCCCTCCCCAAAGAATGGATGCGCTATCGAGGCTACTATCGAGATGGTAGAAACGTCCTTCTTCGCTACGAAATCGATGAACGAGAGATTCACGAACGCCTTCTTCCCTCCCCGCGTGAGAAAGAATTCGCAAGGACTCTGCAAATAGGTCCGGGGAAGGAATTGATCGTCGCGATCGTTCAATGGCCCAATTCCTCTGAGTACCAGGTATCCGTATCGTCCGAAAGGGGAACAGCGACTCGCATCGCCAATGCTGGCGTAAAAGAACCACCAACGCATTATCGACTTCATGTCGATTCGAACTTCGAAGAAGCGACTCAGCTTCAGCGGGACAACCAGGGCCGGATCGTCTGGCGCATCCCAGCAAGCGACCAAACTCGAGAGTGCGTTATAAGAATCGCAGAGTCGACCGATGCCACCTTTAAGTCGCAGGAACCCTTCCCGACCGAGGGCCGAATTCTGAAGCAGGGGAAAGGGACTTTCGAAGGTTGGAAGCAAGGAACAACCCTCTGGCCCGAAGTCCTTACCACGACGGGCTATCTCGGTTTGGAACAGGAGGGATACGCGCTCGACACAATTTCCATCCCGACCAAGAATCCTTGGAATGCTTGGATGCGAACAGGTGCTTTGGATTTTTTCCCCGATGGCCGCATGGTGGTTACGACTTACGGTGGGGATGTATGGCTAGTCGATGGAGTCGATGCCACCTTGAAGAACCTCCGATGGAAGAGGTTCGCTTCGGGACTGTATGAGCCTCTCGGAGTGAAGGTGATCGACAACAAGATCTACGCCACGTGCCGAGACCGAATCGTTCGATTGCACGATAACGATGGGGATGACGAAGCAGACTACTACGAGAACTTCTTCGACGACCCCGATGTTTCAACGCACTTCCACGGCTTCAATTTCGACCTACAGGTCGACTCGAAAGGATGGATCTCTTATGGAAAGTGCGGACATGGCGCTGACTACAAGATACCGGGCGCTATCGTTCGTATTTCGCCAGACGGTGAAACCTTTGAAGAGTATTGCACTGGGTTGCGAGTTCCGAACGGAACGGGAATTCTCCCCGACGACCGGCTCACATGCAGTGACAACCAAGGGCAATGGATGCCGGCTTCGAAAGTCAACCTGCTCAAACGGGGAGGATTCTACGGTTGGTCCCCAACGTACAACGATCCGGGGAAGTGGTCGGCTGACGGAGGAAAGATCGATGTCAAGAAAGTGGTTCCCCCCACTGACTTCGACAAGCCCCTAGTCTGGATACCCTATGAGTTAGACAACTCTTCGGGAGGACAACTCTGGCCCGGGGACCGAAGATGGGGACCTCTCGCAGAAAATCTGCTCCATACGAGCTTCGGAAAGGGGTGGATGTTCTACATCCTCATGCAAGAAGTCGGGGATAAAACGCAAGGAGCATTCATCCGCCTTCCCTTTGACTTTCAGACCGGAATCATGCGGGCCCGAGTCAATCCTGTCGACGGCCAGGTTTATACGACCGGGATGCAGGGTTGGAACGGGAGTGGCCGGTTGGGGTTGCAAGATCAAGGAATCCAACGTCTTCGCTACACTGGACAGGAATGGAAGATGGTCACTGCAGCCCGGGCGGTTCAAGGTGCCTTGATCGTCGACTTCAATTTTCCAATCGATCCGCAATCGGTTGAGCAGGAGGAGGGAATCCAGATCGCCAGTTGGAATTATCGCTGGAGCGCCAGCTATGGATCGGATCGCTACTCCCCGAGCACCGGGAAACCAGGAATGGATCCATGGGTTCCGAGCAAAACAGGGGTCTCGGAAGACCGCAAGAAATTGACGATTCATCTCCCCGATCTCAAGCCAGTCGACCAGCTCCGCCTCCAACTGAGGTTACGGGACGCCGGCGGAAAACCGTGGGAAGAGGAAGTATACTGGACGATTCAAACGCTACCCGAGTAACGATTATGCAGCCAGGAGATTTATTTTTGCCCTGAGCGCCCCTGTTATTCCAGTTCCGGGCCGAATTCCTGACCCAGATTATGGAAGGCATGCGCATCGGAGTTAAGGTGGGGGGCCAAAAGCCCTCCTACTATAAGGCCGATGGCAAGTCTTGAAGTTGTAATTTTTTTAACACAGAGGCACAGAGGAACACAGAGAATTTCGGATCTAGGAATTTTCTTAAACACTGTGCTCTCTGTGCCTCTGTGTTTCAAAAACATGACGCGTTTTTCCAGGTTTCGGCTCCAATGTAGAAAGGAGGAAGTGAATCGTGATTGAGTTTTACGAGACGGTGACGTCACTCGTCCTTCTTCCTCCGTCGATCATGCTTTTGCTGTTGTTCCTATGGAGCATAGCGACGATTGCAATCGGCTTCGGTAGCGACTTGAGCATTGCTGATTGGCTCCCTTCTGAGCCGAGCGTCGGCCCCAATCATGAGGGGATGGCAGAGACAATCCAGCAAACGGCAGGAACGGCCATCGGAGGAGTCGTACTGACACCTGCGAAGTGGCTCAATCTCAGGGACCTACCTATCATCGTTTGGGGAGGGGTCTTTACCATCGCTTGGTGGGTGGTTTCGATCGTCGGTTGGTATGTTTGCGATGTCCATCTATTTGGCAAAGAGGTCGAATGGTTTTGGAGCACTCTTCTCATCATGAGAAACATTGCGATCGCACTCGTTGCGACCAAATTCATCACGCAGCCTATGCGAAACTGGTTTGCGAATCATGAGCTCGTCGCAAGAGACTTAGTGGGCGAGGAAGTGCTGATCATCTCGTATGACGCCTCTCCGACCCACGGTCAAGCTCGATTCAAGACCGACGGTGCTCCACTCCTTTTGAACATTCGCACGGATGGTCCCATTCTTCCGAAGGGGACGCGCGTTTGGATAACGCACTACGACATAGCTAAACGTATCTATATCGTCTCAGCCACAACCACCTCAACACCCATCTCATCCACTTAGTCTCTTCCATTTAGCCGCGCGATAGACCACTCATGCAGACAGCAATCATTCTTGCGATTTTACTCATCGTCATCGTTTCGTTCGTCATCGCGTTCAGCGTCATCGCGAGCCGCTTTTATGTGAAAGTAGCCCCGGATGAAGCTATCGTTAGAACGGGGATGGGAGGCATGGTGGTCGTTATCGATGGTGGGAAGATGATTTGGCCGATCGTTCACCGCTATGAAAAGATGGACTTGACCCTCAAGAGCTTTGAAATCTCGCGTGAAGGCTCAGAGGGACTCATTTGCAAAGACAATATCCGTGCCGACATCAAAACAGTCTTTTTCATTCGGGTCGATAAGACGGTCGATGAGATCAAAGAAGTGGCCCAGTCGATCGGTTGCAAACGAGCCTCTCAATTGGAAACCTTGAAAGAGCTTTTCGACGCGAAATTCTCCGAAGCCCTCAAAACGGTCGGAAAGCAATTCGAATTCGTCGAGCTCTATGACAAGCGGGATAAGTTCAAAAACGAAATCCTGAAAGTTATCGGAACCGATTTGAACGGGTATCGACTCGACGACTGCGCGATCGACTATCTCGAACAAACTCGCTTGGAGCTTCTCAATCCCAACAACATTCTCGATGCAGAGGGGATCAAGAAGATCACCGAGTTGACATCGACCGAAAAGATCAAAGAGAATCACTTCACCCGAGAGCGAGAAAAGACTCTCAAGAAGCAAGACGTCGAAGCTGCAGAAGCCATCCTTGAACTGGAACGTCAACGGATCGAAGCGACCGAGAAGCAGCTGCGAGAGGTGGCCGAAATCCGAGCGCGCGAAAACGCATCGGCGGCAAAAGTTCAAGAAGAGAACCGACTCGAGTCGGAACGAGCTCGCATCGCTGCAGATGAAGAGATCGGTATTGCTACCGAAAACAAAGATCGTCAGGTTCTGGTCGCGAAGCGGAACAAAGAGCGAACCGATGCTGTAGAACTCGAACGAATCGAGCGAGATCGAGGCTTGGAAGCGATCGAACGAGAACGAGTGATCGGTCTTGCAAGCGTAGAGAAAGAAAAGGCGCTCGAGACCGAACGCCGTAACATCCAAGAAGTCATTCGTGAACGGGTAATGGTCGAACGATCCGTTGTGGAAGAGCAACAGCGGATGAGGGACACCGAGGCCTTTGCGGAGGCAGAGCGAACCAAGAAAGTGCAAGTCACCGCAGCCGAAGCAGCCGCAGAACAATCACTCGTGAAGGAAATCAAAGCAGCGGAAGCCAACCTCAAAGCCACCACAAGCAGGACTGAACAAATCCGCCTCGAGGCGCAGGCGGAACGGGATCAAGCCGAGAAAAAGGCAGATGCGATTCGTCTCCTTGCGGAAGCTTCTCGAGCCGAGTTCTCGGCAGAGGGGTTAGCGGAAGCGCAGGTCTTGCAAGCCAAGGCGAATGCGACCAAAGAGCAAGGATTGGCCGAAGCACACATCTTGCGCGAGAAGTTCAACGCTGAAGCCGAAGGGATCAACGAGAAGGCGAAGGCAATGAAGCAGCTCGACTCGGTGGGACAGCTCCACGAAGAGTTCAAGCTGCGTCTGGAGAAGGAAAAGGCGATCGAGATCGCCGCCATCCAAGCGCAACAAGAAATTGCATCGAGCCAGGCGTCGGTTCTCGGAGAAGCTCTTCGAGCCGCGAAGATCGATATCGTGGGAGGAGACGGAGAGTTCTTCGAGCAGATTTCGAACGCTGTCAAGGGAGGCAAAGCGATCGATCGATTCGTTCTCAATTCCTCGGTAGCGACCGACGTGAAGAACACGTTCTTCAGTGGGAACCCCGATCAGTTTAAACAAGCCTTAGGGAACCTGATGGAGCAACTCCATATCGACGCCTCCAGCGTGCGAGACTTAAGCGTAGCTGCCTTCATTGGGAAAATGATGTCGGGAGACTCCGGATCAACACCTGTGACTGAAGGGCTTGTTCAATCGATGTCCACCTTGCTAGGAATGGCAAACCAATTGCAGGTTGCCACGCAACCAATTAAAAACTTTCTCAAGTAGAAGGCTATGGACCCCAATGTAGAACGGAATTCATTCCGTTAAACAACGCTTCCATCCCGAGCCCCTACCGACACCACTATGCCTGTTTCCATCTCAGGGGCGCAAAAATCACGTCTTTGAGCCCGGAGCGACAGTCTTGAGGAACTGTCGGGGCTGTCCGCTTTAGGAATCTGCTCCCCTCGCCCCGCTTCGGGAAGAGTGGCTGGGGGTGGCCTGACGCATCGGAGTAAAAGGGGGGGACGCGAAGCGTCCACCCATCACAACCCGTGGCGTAAGCGAGGGACAGCGTCGCGAGTGCACGTAAACCTTGTCGGGAATATCTCAGGCACTGGGTGGCACGTCCCTGAAGCACGAAGGGCGTGCTGTGAGACCAGGGATGGGTGCTTGGTTGCCAGTTCTGTCCCTCGCTTACGCCACGGGTTGTGATTTTCGGGACTCGCTTACGCGTCGTCCGACGGGGACATAACAAGTTCACCAACCTTCCTCCGGAGCGTTTTGGTATCTCCTCGGTTGTCGAGGATGACATCGGCGCGCTTCCGTTTCTCTTCGAGGGGGAGTTGCGATACTTCTCTTTTTGCAAGCTGATCAGGCGCCCAGCCTCGCTGAGAAGCGAACTGGATCCGTCGTTCCAAAGGGGTATCAACAAACCAAACTTCGTTGCACTCCTTATCCCATTCCCGTTCGAGGAGTAGAGG
Organism: uncultured Pirellula sp.; assembly: GCA_964394065.1. Lineage (GTDB taxonomy): Bacteria > Planctomycetota > Planctomycetia > Pirellulales > Pirellulaceae > JBKCUI01. Next base: position 9,357 of record CAYMXM010000107.1, read on the forward strand.
AATATCCAGAACGAGTAAAGTGCTCGACGAGTTATTCTTCCATTCCTCGATCCTCGAAAGCAACTCTGTTTTGACACGAGGATGGATGATTCCTTCGAGCCGTTCACGATTGCGTCGCTGTTCTTTGGTCTCGCCGAAGACCAGCTGCGCCATTCTCTTCTTGTTGATCGTCGGTCGACTTGAGCTCCCATTGTCATTGTTATCCAACAACGAAGAGTCGTTGAAGGATGCGACGATCTCCTCAACGATCTCCGGACGGTTTAGAACCTCATGAGCGATTCGATCTGCATCCAGAACAGTTCCCCCTATGTCTGCCAGCATTTGGGTGACGAGACTCTTGCCACAGGCAACCCCTCCGATCACACCAATGATTTTTCTTGTTCGCGAGGCGGGCATCATTGTAATTATTGGCATTGAAAACCACGGATAACACGGATTGCACAGATGAGAGCCAAGCCCATTGGTTTCAACTCACCATCCCTCGTGCATCGACTTTCATCATACGAAGTGTCGATCCGTCGTAAAGATAGAACTCGTTCTGCAAATTGATGCAAACGCAGATATGGTTCGGAATGATCCAGATTCGATCTCCCACTTGCAGAGAATCTCTCCCGACGAGATCCAACGGCGATAATTCGATTTCACCGTGCTCTTCGCTGAGCCGGACTACTGTGGCGTTGGGGAAATCCGGTAGATATCCGAACCCCGCATTGGGATCTCCAGCATTCCTGTCGCTTGATAACGTCTTGCTGCCCGCGTCGACGACGATTTTGTTCGGTTCCGGAGTGCTGACCACCGTCGCTACCACGCGTGCAGCAACCTCCTCTAAGGAACAAACTCCCAGCCGCACTTCGTTGAGATCGTTGTAGATATAAGTCCCAGGTCGAATCTCGGTTAGGATGGCGTTCTTGTGAGACTGCTTCGCCGTAGGTGTCGATCCACCGGAAACAATCTCGGCCTCAATCCCTTGTTCTCGAAGCCCGTTGACGACCTTGGAAAGAGAAGCCTCGTAGCCAGCCCAATGCGCTTCCGACGCGTTCGGAGGGATATGGCCGGGAAAACACATCACCCCTCGCAAATCGAGATTGCTTCGGGAGACGACATACTTGCTCAATTCGATCCCTCGTTCGGGATCGACAACCCCAGTTCGATGAAATCCGACTTCTAAGTCGACAACTACACCGATCCGAACACTATGCTCCAAAGCAACCTGCTGCAATTGGTCCACCGCCGCTTGCGAATCGACAGCAACCGTGAGGCGAATCCGACTCGCTAGCGCGGCGAGTCGAGCGAGTCTCCCTTTTCCGATCGCGGGATAAGCGATCATGAGGTCATCGCAAACCTCCCCCATCACTTCCGCTTCCCCAACCTTCGCGACGGTCAAGCCGACGGCCCCAGCAGCTAGCTGTTGACGAGCCATCCATTTCGACTTGTGCGTCTTTGTGTGAGGCCGCAACTTGAGGGAATGCTGATCACAGTACGCCTGCATCGATTGGATGTTCGAAGAAACGATCTCTTCGGAGACGATGATCGAAGGTGTTGGGTGATCGTCGGGAAGAAAAGAAAGATTCCAGTCCATTTTTTACCTTGAATGTAGATTGTAGGGTGTGTGAAGTGGTCGCCGCTTCCAGCTCAGATCGGGATCGCATACCAGTTACCTTTCTATTGCAATCACTTTCGCACTTAGAGCGACCACGAAACACACCGGAAGCGTAGTTGGCACCATCGATGTATGGCCGACGCGTAAGCGAGGCCCGAAAATCACAACCCGTGGCGTAAGCGAGGGATAGCACTGGAAACCAAGCATCCCAGCAAGTTATCGCAGCACGCCCTTCGTGCCTCAAGGACGTGCCACTCGGCGCCTGAGACATTCCCGACGTGGGGCCACGTGCACTCGCAACGCTGTCCCTCGCTAACGCCACGGGTTGTGATGGTAAGACGCTTCGCGTCCTCACCGTTCGATTTGTTCGTGGCCCGGGCGTCTCGCCCGGAGGAGCCTTCGCAACTCCGGGCGAGACGCCCGGGCCACGGTGGGGAAATCCCGACCTTCCCCAAAAAATGCTTCACAGCGCTCCCGATTGCCCCGTTAGTAATACTGCTGCAAAAGTGGTTTGATGACCAGTTCTGGTACGTG
>CAYMXM010000108.1:0-11452 GCA_964394065.1 uncultured Pirellula sp.
GATGGATGCGTGGTTGCCAGCGCTATCCCTCGCTTACGCCACGGGTTGTGATTTCGGGCCTCCCTTTCCGTGTGTTCCGTGGTTGAATTAAAACACTACAACCGCGTCTCTTGGATCACCTCACCTGACGAACCGATCTGGCTGAGGGTAAGGTTAGAATCGGTTATCTCCAGTTCGAGGTATTCTCCCCCGCGCGATCGATCTCCAAGTTTGTTGATCACGAACTCTCGGTGCCCTTCCGTAGCGTTGGCTCCGTCCTTCGGAGTGGCGGAGCCAAGACCTGCTTTGGGGGATACTGACACGAGTATCGTCCCTTCCTTGCTGCGCAGCTTCTCTCGCAAAGTAACCAACCACTTGCTCTCCTCTTCGCTTCCTGGATTCGACGCTGTTGGGTTTATCACAACGATATTGAACTTTGCATTCGATGCGACGACTTCATTCAGCTTCTCGTCATCCCCTCTCGCAAGGCTGAAGATCTGTAAATCTTTACCGATCGAGAGAGAGGACATTCCAACATCCTCTTCGGAAGACGTTCCCAAGAATCCGATCGGGATGCGGCGAGAAAGACTCACCAGGCTTGGAAGTCCATTCATTCGTTGCCAATGGTATTGGTTGGTCGGGTCTACCGACGAAGGGCCCTTTTGTAACGGATTGGCAAACTCACTCGAGGCGCCCGCGAGGAGTAGGTAATCAATCTTGCGATCCTGCATCGTTCGGAAGGTATCAAAACCAAACGGGCCGTCGCGATCTTCAAAGGATGGAGCGATCCCGATCGCGATCTTTCGCTTGGAGCTCTTTCCTGACTCAGGAAGGGTCTTAAACGAACTGCTAGCCGTCGTCGAACTGTTTTTCGATCCCTTCCCTTTCGTTTCGACCTGAACGTCGTATGACGAGTCCGGTTTCAATCCTTTTACCTTGTGAGCGAACCCAAAGTCGGTTGATGCATCTACCGACCTCCACGCAGTCTGCTTCCATTCATTGTTCGATGCAAGTTTCCATCGAATGCGAAGCTCGGATAGAACACCAGGGACTGCGTGGGGCAATCCTGCAACTCCATCGTCTGAGACTTCATCCTCTTTCTTCAAATCACTCCGATCCGCGAGATTGGGCAAAGGCCATCGGGTTGCTCTTCCGTAGAAGGTAGCTTCATCGGAACCAACGTTGTAGACCTTGACACCGGTCGCTAGCTTGGGTTCGTGGGACGTATCTACCAACACCAGGTTTTCTTTGCTCGCTTCGGAGAGGGGGCGAGTCACCGGGACTTTTTCGCTCAGTGCTTCGATCACACTCGAATAGCTCCAGTTCTTCGTAAAACTGGGGAAGCAAGCCGATAGTCTTGGGTCTTCGCTGTGCGCTGCGAGACGCATTCCGGTTATCTTTACCCTTTGCTGATCGTCCCAGATCCCCTTCCATCCAAGGAGAGCTGTCGAGATCGTGGAGCGACCGTATCCATTCAACGTGATTCCATTGTTATTCTCGCGATTGGCAGAGCAGATCGCGACGAGTGAATTCCAGTCGGCGCGAAGTTGAACCTGTTCCAGGGAATCTCCCAACAAATAAAATCGTCGATGCATATGGGTTAGTTCACGCACCTCGGGGACTTGTTGCGCAAGATCCCACCCCTGGGGTAATAGGATGTAGTGGTTTTCTTGTTTACTGGGATCGATGAAGCCAGCGATCTCTCCCGTCATAAGCCAGTTCCCTAAATCGGACTCTTGAATCCCTTGGCTCGGTTCCGAGAGTTTTAAACCTTGCCAAGCTCCGACATGGACATGGATCGGTCCCTTCGCGCCCCCTTCTCCCTTCGAAAGCTCGATCCAGCCACTTCCCCAACCACTCGGTGGCCTGGAGAGGTGCTGGGTCCAACGCCAACCATTTACGTTTCCTTCGGCAACCTTCCAGTAGCTTTGCGCGATTATTGTGGTGGAATCCTCGGGATCAACAGGTGGTTGCTCAAGGTTCCAAACCTCTTCGAACCATTCTTTCCCTTTCGCCTCCCAAGACTTCCCTTGGTCGTTTTCTGCTTGTGGGACGAACCAACCACTGATATCGGTGACACGTTCGTTTAAAGGCATCGACCTTGGAAAGGCTCTCAGTTGGTGAGGTTGCAGTAGTTTTTCGGCAGCGGAATCGACGATTAGTTCGTTCCCTGTCAAGTTCCGACTGAGCCACTTAAAGGCGCCGACCTGCAATTCTTGAATGTCTTTGTGTGGCCCCGGAGCGATCAAGATTCCATAGTTGGTCGGTACACCGAGCGCCGCATAAAGGGATTCCAGTTGACGGTGGATACGAACGACTCCGTCGAAGGGGAAAATGCGATCGGTATCGGTATTGGTGAGCATCAAGGGACGGGGAGCGATCAGTGCTGCTAACTTGCCATAGTCCCATCGATACTTGTTCACCATGAACATGCAGTCGCAGTGTCCTTCGACGCAGCCGTCGACGACATGGTTTTGAAGATCGGTGATTCCAGCGACTGGGACGGCTGCTCCAAAGCGTTCATCCAAAGCCGCAGCAAACCAGCTATAAGCTCCACCACCACTTCGACCCGTGATTCCAACTTGCTCTTTGTTGATGTCGTTTCGCGATTGCAGATAATCCATCGCACGGATCGCCGACCAAGCTTCGACACCTGCTGGGGTGTATCCCTTGGTGATCCAATCCCATCGCCCCAATTGAAAGGTTCCGTGATGCTCTCCTTGAAACTCACCTAGCTGTATTGTGTCGATCGTCAGGCAAGCGAATCCATGGCGTGCGAGCCAGAGACCGTGATGTTGGTACGAGGTCTTGTTTCCTTGCAGCCTCCCGAACTCGTCGACTCTCGCATGACCGCAAACGTAGAGGACTGCTGGCCACCCGCCTTTCGGAACTTCACCGGTGGGTAAGTAGAGGTTTGCAGCAACATAGAGTCCTGGGCTTGGCTGGTAGTGCAAATTGTCGACGTGAACTCCTTCCAGTTCTGCCGAGCCGGTGATGGTTGGAGCGAGATCCCCTCGGGCTGGCCATGGTTTGAGGCCGAGCATCTCTTGGAGCTCTTCCCGCCACTGGATCCGCTTCTCATCCCAATTCTCTTTGGTCACTTCCGCCAGTTCACGCTCGGTTCTTTGAGCCAAAGTCTTGGTCTCGATCTCGAGATATCGATTCCAAGGTTTCGTCGGATCGTTTCTGTATCCTGGATCGTTTCGATATACTTGGGCGAGTAGAGGGGATGTATCCAAGGAAAGGAACAGAAGTAAGAAACTTCCGATTGGAACGATGGATCGGTGCGACATGAATCGATCTCCAATAGGCGGGGATAAGGGGCTGCGCGGGGAGAAGCAGTAGGTAGGGATGCGTTTGGAATGGTTAATGAAGAGTATAACCGTTTTATCAGGCGAGTTCATTGCCGCAACGGCAGAAGTCACCTTCCCCCCAATGTAGAACGGAATTCATTCCGTTAAACAACGCTTCCAACCAAAGCCCCCCAACGAATGGAACGCCCATTTCCAGCTCAGGGCAATTCTGGGCTGTCAAAAAGTTGGTGTCGACACGGGTTCTCGGACGATCGTTTTTATTCCGCAGTAGGTTTTTTCGTCAGACCTGGGCTCGCCACCGTCGGACGCCGCTTTGGCGCCCTAAAGCGCGACGTGTGCCAAGCCTAAAAACACGGAAGTTATTTCGGGACAGTTTCCTAAGATGGGAGCAGCGACCACTTCACACACCCTACTACTATCTCGTCCCTTTTTTGCCGGTGAGAAGCTCGTCTGCATCGGACGACCAGTAGGACCATAGCCATTGTTCCATGCCACCCTCTCCTTCACCTTGCATACCACCCGCGGGTGGTGGACTAACCGACGGTGGCTGCACATAGGGATCGGGGGGGAGGACTGGAGGTTGGACGGGGACCGATGGGTTCGCGAGTCGATTCTGCGTGTTGATATGATTGATCACGATCAAGACATCAAGAGGGGTAACTAAGCCGTCTCCATCGACATCCAAATTAAAGCCCGCTCCTTCTCCCTCCGGATCGATCACCCCAGGGCCGTTATTGTTGAGGTAGTTGACCAAGAGCAATGGGTCCAAGGGAGTTACCTGGCCATCCCCATCCACGTCCGCCGGGTTCGCTTCGTTGTGATAGGGATTTTCGTTTCGCGTGACGACGATTCGGACTTTGGTGGTCGCAACCAACTCCAACTGACTTGCGGTAGCGGTCAAAGTCAATTCGAAACTCCCCGGCGCAACCCAAGGAATGTTCTGGTTGTTTTTGACCTTAAGAGTCCCTTCAACAATCTCAAAGCGTTCGTCGCTCACCTGGATCGCAACCTCTCCTACGTTGCCATAGGAAGAGATGGAAACAGTACCGAGCGTTCCTCCTTTCACGGTTTCGGGAAGGGTGAATTCCGGTTCCGTCGAGATGGAAATCCAAGGATCAAAATTCCTGAGGACATTGATCATGAGGGAGTGGGAAATCGTAACCCGGTTCACAACGTCGTATAGCGAAATGGTCAAAGGAATTGTGGGGGCGTCCGCGTACCAAAGCTGGCGGTCGCTGCGCAGTTTCAGCGTACTCCCTTCGACTTCAAATCGATTGTCGGAAAGGATCCAATCGTACTGCAGTCCGGTGTCCAGCGAGCCAAGTCCCACCGTTCCCAAAGCGAATCCAGGTTTCCTCTCGGGAATTTCCGTGTTCCCACTAAATACGATCGGTAGGACCTGCGATGCGTGAGGGTCCTCCAACTTAAGATTGAAGAGCTGTTGGACTTTATCCGATGGGTCGTACCGATTGATGGCGGTGATCAACAGCGGCAAGGTTCCGAATGCAACTTGGGGTATTCCCCCTTGGACGTACAACAGCAGCGATCCCAAGAACCCGAATCGCGAGTCGTCGACTTGGAATTCATAAAGCGCGCCAGGACGTTCCTCGTCTACGGAAAACTCACTGATGAAGGTAAAGGGGGAGATGGCTGGATGGATAACGTCGTTGGTCCAGCTGAGTCCTTCCCTCGGCTCCTCTTCAAAAACGCGGAGCTCGACTCGGAACGAGTTCGAGAGAGTTCGACCGTTGTAGGCGGCAACCAAAAAGGAATCTTCTCCAACGAACCCGTTGTCGGGAACATAAATCCCTCCTTCCTGCGATTGCCAGCTGAGTTCCCCTCGCTTCGGTCCTTCCAGAATGACCCAATGGAGGGATTGAGCATACTCGGTCGAAGCGGTTTTTCCGTTCACTTCAATGGAGGACAACCAATCGCTAACCTGGATGAATGCGGCAGAGTCTTTCGGACTTTGATAGCGAGATGCACCCTCGACGCGGACGTCATCGATATGCATCTCACCTAGCCCCATCGTTACCACCGAGGTTCCTTCGCTCACCTCGACAACGGGCGAGAGACCTTGGGCGACCGCATGGACATATCTTCCATTGGGACTGACGGCGGTGACCGCGTTGTTCGCACTGTTCAGGAGAAACTCTGAGGGTAGGAGTTCTGGGGGAACTTCAAAGTCCCCCTGCCTAGCGCCATTGGTCCAATCCCACATCTCCCACCGTTGGTCGTTACCGAGGGATGGGGTATAGAGGGTGTTATTACTTTTGCTGTCCAGGATTGGAAAACGGCTGTTGGATAACTGCGATACCGTGGGCAGTCCCGACGAGATATCGAGCAATTGAACTGAGTCGGAGACTTGAACATAGACGAGTTCACCACTGGAGGAGGCACGCCAAGCAGCGATCGCCTCCACGAAGGTTCGCTCCGATTCCAGGTGAAGCTCTAGCGCATCAAGGCGATAAACGGAGAGTCGCTCCCCGTTGCTCGTCGTTTCGCGCATGGCGATCCGATTCCCTGCAAGGGGTTGCAAGGATACGACCTCCCCATCGGTGGGCATCGCCAAGAGGCTCAAACCTTGTTCGCTATCTACAAAGAACTCGACCGCTTGTTGCGACAAAGCATCGACGGCAAAGAGTCGCTCTCCTACCAACGTTAACCCATGAAGGTGTTGCGCCTCACCTTCGATCGGAATTTGGACCAGCCCGGTATCCTCGGTCCATTCGAACTCGACCAGGGTTGCGAGATTCGCATGGGAGATCTTGGCAACCCCCGCGATTCTCTCCCTGGTGAAGTCCTTGAGTAAGATCTCCTCGATATCCCCCGAAAAGGCTTCGGTTACTAAGTCTGCATCTTTGGAGTTCAAGGAAAGAAGGAGGAGGTCTCCTTGACGTCCCAGCCATTGCCCGTCCCCATTTGTGGCAACCGGGAGGATGGGGAGATCCTCTCGCAGAAGGTCCGACGCGAAGACTTCCCAAACCCCTTCGATCGCAGGGGCAACTGGATACGTTTGTCCGGTTGCACTTGGATCTCCCAGCAGCGCAACTACATAGCTTCCTGGCGCCACATCGCGAAAGGAGGCTACTCCGTCAGCATTGCTAACCGCTGTAGGTTCATCGGTATCGTGAGTTCCGTTTCGATTCAGGTCCAGGTAAGCAACTACGCCAGCAAGCCCATTTTCAGAAGAGGAAGGTAGACTCCCCAAAGGGCCTTGAAAGACAAGGAGATCGATACCGGCAAGGACTCGACGGTCTTCGAGGGTATCGAAGAGAAGACGTCGTCTACGCAGGCGTGCGGTGGTACGCCGTTTAGACGACACTCCCTCAGCCAATCGGCTTTTAGGCGGCAGCCCTTCAGTTGGAGGAGTGGGAGGATTTCCAGGAACGAGCATACGAACAGCGTCACCCGAATGCAAAATTGAACGAGGTTCCCAGAGATCCCTCTGGAGATGTTCGTGCGTGTTCTTTCCAATGTATCGAGAAATGGGGGGTTCTGGCAACCATTACTTAGGGAAAACGTGGGATTTTGATACCCAGGGGGAACGTGGCTCGAAGTTTATAACTCTGGGGTGAGCAGGTGTTCGACGTTTCCAGTTGGCCTCTCGCCCAAGCCTCGCTCCCCCTCCATTCTTCCGCAACCACTTCACGTACCCTACGAATTTCCGATTGTGCCATTAAGCTATATCCACTACTAAAACCGATTCGTCAGCCCCGAACCTTACCGCATCCCTTCGATAATCGTTTCTCCTATGTCAGTGTCGGATAATCAATGCGTGGAGTGGCTTGTGAGCGAACAGCCGCTGGTGCGGACTTCCGCTCTTGAATTGTTGGCCAGTAGCTACAGCACCAATCACCATTGGGCTCAAGCGATTTTCGAAGGTTGGGACCGTTTTACTCCTCAAGACGCCTATCCTGAATTTCCCCTCCTGACCCACCTAGAAATACCGACCGAAAAGGTGAAGGAAGCGATCCAACGTGCCCGCGGGATGGTTGCCGGAAAGCCTCTTACCGATCGAGAATGTCGCTGTGCAGGAAAGATGGTCGAAGCGATATCGGTTTCCTCCCCTAAACACTTCGCTGGCTCCCTCGATTCAATACGTGAACTAAAGCAATCGTCGAAGATCTTCTTTCGAATCGATCTTGCTCGGATGGAGCACCGATCAGAGCTTCAAGAGCGAGACCCTGCGATCGAGCCCCTGGAGTATTGGTTTTCCAAGGAGTCCCCTCCCGAGTTACCGTTCGGTATCTATCCCCACCTGGAGGCGGCTTACCTGCGTGGTCAAGCGGACAGAGCCCTCAGAATGGGGTTTGAACAGTTGAGGTCCGGGGATCGGAAATCATTCGTTTTGGAGGCCTGTTTTGAATTGGCGACTCGGTACCGACTTCTGGGGTACGAATCCTATTTTGGGGACGGTCTCGATGACCAAGATCCCTCGATCGCTGATGCCTCCGCAATTGCTCTTGCACGCTGCAGAACCGACGAAGTTCTTTCGTTGATCGCCGATCGATTCTCTGGGTACTCCAAACCTGGGCAACTTCGGAGCATCGATGTGTTACAGCGCAGCCGGCTCCCCAAGACCCCAGAGTTGCTTCGTTTTCTCCGTCCGCACGCCATTAATCAATCGGTGCAGAATGCCCTTCGCGTGGCGGAGGTTCTTCAATTCGACTTCGACGGAATCGAGGATTGGTTGGAGGCGTTGATGGTGATGGACGACGCCTCCTTGAAACGCATTCGAATGCTCCTTTGCTTGGTCGGTCCTCTAGGGGAAGAGCTCCCGGAAGAAGTCCGAAATCGGGTCGCCCATCTTTTAAAGACAAGAGTGGGGTAATCCTAGGCTGTCAAAAAGTTGGTGTTGTGGTGATATTGGTTTGCGCAAATTTGTACTCAAATTCGCTTCTTGTCCACCGGGGCGAGACGTCTGGGCCACGATTGGTTCCTTCTACACTTCCTGCATTTCACTCCACTTCCTCGATGGCATGACCAGCATCAAGATCGGCGAGGTGGCCACGGTGGTAACAACGGCCATGATCACCATCTCTCCCAGCCCAGCCGTCGTCCCCTCCCTTCCCTCTCCGACTCTTCTTTTCTCTATCTTGCGCAAGCTGCCTATTCGCCGCTCCGCGAACCCGGGTTTATGTTTGCATTCCAATTCGCTATAAAAGAGTTCTCCTCTTTCGTCTATTACGAATACTCTTTGCAGCGAAAAGCCATGACACAGATCGATTATTCAGCAGGTTCAGATCTCGCTCCTTCCGCCCGTGCAAGCGAAATCGATGCGGAAGCCCTCTATGAGAAATGCATGGCACTTGCTCGCAACATGTGGTGGAGTTGGCACCCTGAGGTGACCAATCTATTCCGAGATATCGACCCGATCCGCTGGCGTCAGTTGGATCACAACCCAATCGCCCTTCTCCGAGAATTCACCGAAGAGCGTCTAGCCCTTCGTGCTAGCGAAATGGTTTTGCACAGCCGTGTGAACTATGCGTACCGTCGTTTGCAGGAGTATCTCGAAAGCCAAAACACTTGGGCTCAAACCAATGCTGGCCTTTTGGGAAGCAAACCAGTCGCCTATTTCTCTGCGGAATTCGGGTTGCACGAGTCCTTACCCGTCTACTCCGGTGGTTTGGGGGTTCTCTCGGGAGACCACGTCAAAAGTGCAAGTGGACTCGGCGTTCCCCTCGTTGGGATCGGACTCTATTACTCACACGGGTACTTCAAGCAACATCTTACCGAGGATGGTTACCAACGAGAGGAATACTATGAAACGAAAGTAGAGGACCTTCCACTCGAACCCGCTCTACTGGCTGATGGAACACCCCTCACCGTCTCGATCGATACTAGGAACGGACGACTCCTCGCGAAAGTTTGGAAAGTAGCGGTCGGTCGGGTTCGTCTCTTCTTGCTCGACTGCAACGTGGACGGCAACCGCCCCGAAGATCGAGAGCTGACGAGTCGACTTTATGGGGGAGACGAAAGAACCCGAATTCGCCAAGAACTGGTTATTGGCGTCGGGGGTGTCAAAGCCTTGCGAGCCCTCGGAATTACTCCCGGCGTTTACCACCTCAACGAAGGGCACAGCGCGTTTGCCCCATTAGAAGTCATCCGAGAACGTATGGAGGATGACGGGCTCTCCTTCGAAGATGCGACGCGGGAAGTGGCTGAATCAACCATTTTCACGACCCACACTCCAGTTCCGGCAGGACACGACCGTTTCGCTCCGGATTTGATCGAGGAGCACCTCGGTCCGCTACGAGATGCGATTGGCCTCACCGCAGAACAGCTCATGGGGCTTGGACGCGTGAACGTGGAGAATCCAGAGGAAACCTTCTGCATGACCGTCATCGGTCTGAAAATGTCGCGGCGTGCCAACGCGGTAAGTCAGTTGCATGGTCATATCTCCCGTCGCATGTGGAATTCTCTATGGCCCAGTCGGGAGGAGAGGAATATTCCTATCGGCCATATCACCAACGGGGTCCACGTCGAAAGCTGGCTCGCTTGGCAAATGCAGCAGCTCTATGACCGGCACTTCCCGGTCGATTGGAAGGCTCATATGGGAGAGCCCGACGTTTGGCAATATATCCATCAAGTAGACCCAGGAGAGCTCTGGGAAACGCACAACGCTTTGAAGAATCTCCTCCTCGCGTTCGTTCGCCGTCGCGTTTCGCGTCAATGCCGCCGTCGCGGTGAGGCCGATGAAGTGGTGGAAGCTGCACGGAACGTCCTTTGTCCTAACATCTTAACGATTGGTTTCGGCCGTCGGTTTGCAACTTACAAGCGAGCGAATCTGCTGTTCAAAGATCTCGATCGCATCTCCAAGCTGTTAGACAACGAAGAGCAACCCCTGCAGGTTATCTTCGCTGGGAAGGCACACCCGAAAGACGAACCCGGAAAACGCTTCATCCAAGAGATCTCCAATCTCCGAAACGATTCCCGTTTTGGAGGGCGAGTCGTCTTCATCGAAGATTACGACATCAATGTTTGCCGTCACTTGGTTCAAGGTGTCGATGTTTGGCTCAACAACCCACGGCGCCCGTTGGAGGCCTCTGGGACAAGCGGACAAAAAACGGTCCTAAACGGCGGACTCAATTGCAGTATCTTGGATGGCTGGTGGGCGGAAGCCTACAATGGAACCAATGGTTTTGCGATCGGCAAGGGAACGAGCCATGTCGATGATCGTATCACCGACAAGCGGGATGCGGATTACCTCTACCAAACTCTGGAGGAGCAAATCATTCCGATTTACTACGACCGAGACCGAGACGGTCTCCCTCGCCAGTGGATCAAACGAATGGTGAGCAGCATCAGCACGTTGGCTTGGCGATTCAGCAGTCACCGCATGGTGATGGACTACACGCGACAAGCGTACGTCCCAGCCGCCGGCGGCCTCAGTTGTGAAATGAACCTAGAGTAAAATCATGAAGCTCCTACGAATCCCTCTCGCATCCCTTCTTCGCTTCATTCTAGGTGAACGGCACCATTTCCTTGTTGCGTGGCCCGGGCGTCTCGCCCGGATTTGTGGTGAGAGCTCCTCCGGGCGGGAAGCCCGGGCCACGGTGGGAGTTCTATTTCTACCACTGGCCTTATTACTCATCGCAGCTCCGCAGCTCGATGCTTTTCAAGAGGCGGATCCAGCTCCCCGTTCGGAGCGGAAGCTAGAGGAAGGATTCGAATGGATCTTCGACGGGAAGACCCTTGAGGGTTGGGAAGGAAACCTCAAATGGTTCCGAGTCGAGGAGGGAGCTATCGTGGCGGGAACCCTGGAAGGAAAGATTCCCCACAACGAATTCCTCTGCACTCGTCGCACCTATGGTGATTTTGAGCTGAAGCTAGAAGCGAAACTTCGAGGGGAAGGGGACAACGCAGGGATTCAGTTCCGCACGAAGCGGATTCCGAACAACACCGAGGTAAGCGGTTATCAGTGCGACATGGGGCGGGCGTGGAACCGGAACGTCTGGGGCTGTCTCTACGACGAATCGCGTCGCAATAAAATGCTCGCGGAGATCCCAGACGAGAAGCTCAAGGAGTGGGTTAAAACGGGAGACTGGAATGAATTCACCGTCAGGGCGGTCGGATCCAAGATCGAGATTTTCCTCAATGGAAACCGAACGATCACCTACGAAGAAAAAGAGGACTCCATCGACAGAGCCGGAGTG
>CAYMXM010000109.1:0-11434 GCA_964394065.1 uncultured Pirellula sp.
TCCCCAGCTCCCAAGCGATCAATACCGATTTGTTCTTCATCGAAGCCTTCGTTCTGAAACCCAAAAAACGTCACCCACCATTGGAAAGAACAACATAACAAAATGGAATGCGCTATGTGCTTAAGTTTTTGGCAGCCCCGGGTAGGGGCGTCTCGAACTTAGGCGTGGGCTGACCTGTCAAAAAGTTGGCGTTGACATAGTTTTTTGAGTGTCCGTTTTATTCCTTTTGGGAGTCTTCGGTCCTGGGGGGCTCGTCCCCCCTTGGACCGTGATTTGGCGTCCTACTGGCGACTCGCCCCCCGACGCTTTTTCACCCTCCGCCGACGCGAAGCGTCGGCGGAGGGTGGGACGGGGCGGGGCTCCGCGGTCTAGGACGCCAAATCGGCGTCCGGGGGGAGACAAGCTCCCACCCAGACGGAAGCCAACAGGAAAGCGCTGAACAGGCCTATTAACCCAATCGTTAAATATGGGCGATACGCCCATGCCACGTTCCCGATCGAAGGAACAAAACTTGCGCAAGGCTAATTCGTCGCAACACCAATTTTTTGATAGGCTAGGCGTGGGTCTTGGCCCACGCTATACCCGCCCGAGATATCTCAAGCCCCATCTGTGCTATCCGTGTCATCCGTGGTTTCCCACTCACCAACCCACCTCCAAAATTTCATGAATTTTCCAATAACACCACCCTAAGGGTACTTGCAAACTCATTCCGCAAGCGCGCACAATTCCCCTTAAGACCGCTTTCGTGGAAAGATCCAAGACCGCAAGGGAGACGCTACTCATGCCAAGTCCATTCCGTCTGTTCCCAGTTCGAGCCGCCAAGCAACGCAAGACGCAACGCTTCCGAACTCATCTCATCGAAATGTTGGAGCCCAAGGTTCTGCTCGCCGCAGATGCGGCGAACATGGTGCAAGACCTAACCAACAGGTCCCTCCAACAAGGCCCCGCGATCATTGGTCCGTCGCGAGCTACGATCGACATGGATTTAAGTTCGTTGTTCGACAAATCGGGCGATGTCATCACCCCAGAGATGTACTATCATCTTCGCTCTGGGTTCCGACTCCGCGAAGTAAGTAACCAACCCGGTGAATTGGCTCAGTACCTAGGGCGGCAACACGAGAATGCGGGTCGTCTTCAATCGGAGTTGATGAGTTCCCCTTTCGCTCCTACGATCGATTTGAATTCGAATCGACCTCGCTCCATCACAGAAACTTCGTTAACCCCTTCTAACGATCAATCCTCTCGGCTGCTGGAAGGGACACCGCAATCGTTGAGCGTCTTGGCAAAACTGCGCAGTGGCATGCCCAAACGCGAGAGCAATACCGCCGATCGAGGAACTTCGCTCGTGTCGGCCCTCCCCACCATGCAACCGGTGCAATGGGTTGGAGCCTACTGCACCGCCGAAGGGGAAATCGTTTTCCCCGAAGACGACTTCTCGGGAATGGAAATGTTCTTGCTTCTCGGAGAAGGGGAAGGGAGCGAGGAGGAAGAAGATTGGTTGATTTCGGTGATTCCCCAAGTAGAGTTGCCACCGTTGGAGTTCGTAGACTACACAGGGCAGCTTAATAGTTTCATTCCCTCCCAGCAAACCAACATCAGCCAGATCACTACGTACGGCTCCTTTACTCCCTCTTCGCTAACCAATCCGAACTTCTCGCTACCGGGGCTCCACTGGGCGAAACAAGTCGAGCAAACCTGGGTCAGCTCCACCGAATGGAGCCTTACCGAAACCTTCGTGATGTCGTTCCGACTCTCGGATACGAAAGACACCTCCGATAGTCGATCAGTTCCGATGGCTGTGATGCTCGCGGAATTGCAGGAGGAAGAACCACCCGAGGAATACGAACAAAGTCTTGAGTTGGATTTCGAATCCGAAACCGACGCAAGTGCCACCCGAATCGGCTACTACACGCTGGTCTTTCACGCGTCACGTGGTGTGTCGACTCCGGCTGCTGCCGGGGTGAAATGGAGCTTCACCGAGGGATACGCCGACGCGATCGATTTGGAGGTAGATGACGTCCGAGTCGTCGACTATTCCCCCGAAGAGTACGATCCCAACTTCCACATTGGGGACGAGGTCTACCCGAGCGATTACCAGGGGCAGATGAGTACCGTTTCCAATGCAATGCTCGGCATTTCAGCATCGGGGACTAACGTCTTTTCCAGCACGCCGAGCATCAACTCCAGCAGTGAGATTGAGCGGGCCGTAACGGCGTCAGTCATTTACAACAATTCCGGTAACCTAAGCTCTACAAACAGCTGGAGCGATGCGAGCCAATCTGGCACCATCACCTTCCCGAATCAAACAGGGACACCACTGCAACACCTCGCGTCGGTGAAGGATGCGACTCTCCCCCTTAGTTCCCTTCCAGAGGAGGTCGAGGACATTCAAGAGGAGTATTCGCTCGATGTTGAGGATGAAGACTACGAACCGGGTGGCTACGTCGATGAGTTGGGAGAGACGGCTGGATCAGGAACTTTGTCCGTAGCGGGTGGGTCGTCAAGCGGGTCAGCAGGTGGATCGATCGGGGGAGCCGTTAGTCTTTCAGGAGTATTAACCGATGGGGAATTCTCCTCCCTTGTCGGGAATGCGATGAACGCATTGCAAGCAGCAAAAGAAGCGTCTGGAGGTGCAGCCGGAGTATTCACGGTGAGAGATGAGGAAATTGTTTCTACTCCGTACGGTCCAGAAACTAGCAGTATTGTCTTGGTCGCTGGGTGGAAAGGACAGGATGCGAAGTCAGGAGATGGCGACGCTGCGCTCGACGTAGGTGTCGAGCTAGACGATCCTGAATCGGAGCACGAGCATGACTTCGATGACACCCCTGGAGGAAATGACACGGAGGTCAATGGAGACTCCAAAGGAGGCGGAAAAGACTTTCTTGATGTTGTTATGCGGAGAGAACTCGATGACGGGGGATATAGTGGGACTTTTACGGGCTACTTTGGAACGCACGAAGCCAGTGGGACGCGGGACTACTGGAAGACAGTCAAGTTCAGTAGTGAACTGGCAGGTACTACTATCGGCGATTTGGAAGGGATCATTAACCTAGATGGAATTGGGGCCGAAGGGAACAGCATCCTCAAAGGGTATTCCCGGGAAGTCTTGGAGATAAACGCCTCCGAAGAGTGGGAAAGTAATGAATTGGCCCCGTCAGTACCTCTGGCCGTATTTGAAGGTGAGGGAGGTTGGGATCATTCCGAAAAGGTTGTCAGCACTTGGAGCATCGACGGAACTCTAAACGTTTCTCGTGTGGAAGATGGTCCCCTGGAAGTCGCTCTCAATGCCGAGGTATTGACCAAGTTGGAGGTAGAGTACTCGGACTACGTGTATGAAGATCAGGTCACTCGCTATGATACAAACCCTGGGAATGACAACCGTTATGACTGGAGCCGGTCAGCCACGCTGAACGGGACGAGAACGACCTCGAGTACGATCTCTGGAACCGCTTCGATCGATCCCCATCTTGCAGCCAATGATTCGGGTGGATTCACCACGACGTCGTCCAATGTCTACTCGGGGGATTCCATCACGGAAATCGTGACGGACGGGAACTATTGGGGCGTTCAAGAAGACTTGGAGAGTCAATCCCCTCGAGAAATCGAGTTGGAAGTGTTGTTAGGCATTTATGTTCCTCCCGAAAACGAGGAAAATGGCTATGGAGGGTATGGGGGTGGCGAAGACCCGCCACCACCACCACCTCCTCCCCCCTCCAATCCCCCTTCCATGTTTTGGGGTGTTACCACCGCATTTTTTAAGGGAATGGCGCAAGGAGCGGTCAATATCGCCAACGGCGTTCAAGACGCTGCGATCGGGATGGCAAATATCCCAATAGCGGGTGCTAACCTTATTGCCGATGGAATCGACTATGCGGTGGGGACTCCAGAACATCAGCGGATTCGGGTCCCAACGATCCCCAGCCCCGACTGGAGTCGCAACCTCATCATTGAAGAGGGAGGGACACCCGGTGGTTGGGATGACATGCATGGTTGGAGCAAAGCGATAGGTGGAGAAGGAGTCATGATGCTCGTTGGCGCAGGGGTCGGGCGGGCCGCTTCGGCTGTCGACGAGGCTGGAAACTGCGCCAATTGGATAGCAAGATTCATCAAAGGAGGGTGCTTCGTCGCTGGAACCCAAGTGTTAATCTCGGAGCTTCCTTACTCGTCAAGTCGTGAAAATGCCGTTTGGTCCGAATGGGATTGGGAGAGAGACGGTCAAGACGAATGGGAATTGGAGGCGGAAATGCCGAGATTTGCCGTTGCCAACCGAAATTATTACCAAGTTCCAATCGAGGAAGTTCCCCTGGGGGCCCGGGTTCCGACGAAGAATCCAAGGCCGTGGGAATACGATGACAGCTTGCCAGCCCCAGAGCAGGAGCATTGGGCAAAGCTCACCATCACGATGTATCGCAACGATGGCGGCATTGTCAATGCCGAGTTCTTACGACCCAAAAAGTGGATTCAATCGAATGAGCTTATCGCGGGAAGATCTCTACCAATCAATTTCCCAGAACTGCAAGTTCAAGGGGTTGCTATCGTTACTTCTATTGGTGAATGCCCCCCAATCGCAAGTGGTGAAGGGAGCGTCGTAACCGCTCGCTTCCTAACGCAAGAAGTCCACGAGATTGCACGTGTTGAGGTCGAAGGCCCCGACGGAGCGATTGACATTCTTGAAGGGACTCCCATTCACCCCATCTGGTCGGAAGATCGGCAAGATTGGGTTCCTTTAGGCGAACTGGAAGAAGGGGAAAGTCTTAGAAGTGGATTGGGAGGTGAGTACACAGTTCGCTCCGTCAACCTTTCACGCCAAGCCACTGCAGTTTTTAATCTTGAAGTAAATGGTGAGCACGTTTACGAGCTAAGCCGTTTTTGTATATTGGCGCATAACGAGTGTTTGCGGGGGGCAATGCTGAAAGAAGCTGGGGCAGAAGCCTCCGAATACACGGGATGGTTCGCAGCACATATTTTTCCAGAAAGCGGATTTAAATGGGCTCCAAAGCTGGCGGATTTACGAGCCAAGATGATCGATTGGGATTTATTGAATAATCCCGCTAACGGCTTCTGGACAGATTCGAGGCGACACTTGGGGACACACACCAAGGAATATGTAGACGCACTTGTTAAGGAATTTTCGAAGGTTAAAAACAGAGAAGGAGCCATCCAAGCACTAGACAACATGTACCAACGCATCAAAGCATACGAGTGGGGGGCTCACTAGCGTGATTAAAGCATTATACAGGCTTAAACCTGAGTTGAATGATCCTCGCTTCGCTTCCCTCCTGTTTGATAGTTCTTCATCATCGCTCCTAAAAAACACCCACCGTCGGTATGATTTAGATCCTATAGTACTGGACGATGGGACCTGGAAACGAGTATCGCTCCGTCGTCAATGGGAGGCCGATCTGGCTGTAGGAGGGCCCGTCAGAGGTTTCAACGATTATCCATGTATCGACTTGGATATCCCCGCTTTTTCGCAAAAGGCAGTGAACGCTCTAGGAAAGTATCTGACCGACAATGGAGAGCTACTTCCGGTTCACCATCCGGTTGGGACCTTCTATGTTTACAATCTTCTAACGTTTAAGAATGTTCTCCGCCGCGCATCGTCAGTTCTCACCACCTACTCGGGATCTGAGACTTTTAATATCAAGTGGTATAGCTGCTTTCAAAACCGCATGGAGGGACTATCGATATTCTCGATTCCAGAGGATCCATTTGTCATTCATGTGACGGATCTTTTCAAAAAGCGGGTTGAAGAGTGTGGGCTAAACGGATTTGTTTTTATCAAGGTTTGGCCGTTTGAAGAGGGAGTGTACTGGGAGGATGTGTACCGTAAGGAAAAACAAAAGAATGCGAGCAAGAAGTCTGTTGACCTCGCTGGAGAGGTGTTGATTCTGCGTTTCCGCCTAGCAGGCCCAACTCCGAGTCAAAAGGAAGCTGCGCTCGTGAAAAAATACGATCGAGAGCTTGATGCTCTCTTGTCTACAGAAACGACTCAGTCTGACGAATACATAGGGCAGATCGATGTCAGTGAAACCGTACAGGGGGAACACCGATTCTTCCTTTCCTGCCCCAGCACGGACCGTCTCGCTGAGCATCTCAAGGACTGGGTCCAACAGACCGCTTGGCCTGGCGAATTCCATCTCGTCAAACGGTACGGCCATCTTTTCAACAAAACAGCCAAGGAAAAAAGGATAGTTATCCAGTAGTCGGGAACCGTCCAAAGGGGACGAGCCTGAATGGCACTTATGAACACCAACCTTTTGACAGGGCTGCTCGCCCTTATTGCCATGAAAAGTTTCTTTGGGTGCAACTCAAACTCTCCCTCACCCAATAACGACGCCAGGGGGAGTAACCAATCCGAAGCTCTGGCGGTCGAATCGAACACTGGCGGAGCACCCTATAGCGGCATCCAAGAGACGGTGACTGAGTTTGAGACGTTCTCGTTCGTGATCCCTGCGCGGTGGACCTCCATGCCACCAGACCGTGGTAAGACAAAAGCGCTTCTCGTCCTAACCGGTGGGAACCCTGGAGGGGCGATGGCTATGATCAAAGTCGACGTAGGTAAATCTGCAGTACCTGACCTCCGAACTGCTGCCGAAAGCTTTGCCAAAAGTTTTGGAGGGACCGTCGATGCCGAATCGGTAACCCTTGATGGCGTGGAGGCATTTCGAGTCACCACCGATAGCAAAAGACTTGAGGTCCCGAGTCACGCCCTGCTACTTTCGAAGAACGAGATGCTCACCATGGTTATGGGGGCCGGGCCACCGGAAGCCGACATCAAGGGCGCTCTTTCTAAGCTGATAGACACTTGGAAATGGAAGTAGCTCTCCCCATCGACGTGGGGCTTGGACAGCCCTGCCCCCTTTGATTGCCTAGTTGCCAGTGCTATCCCTCGCTTACGCCACGGGTTGTGATTTTTGTGGCCTCGCTTGCGCGTCGGCCAAACACACCAAATTCGTTAGGCACCTCTTCTCTAATCCTTAAGTCTTCAGCCTTAAGTCTTAAGCCTTTTTCCGTGTATTCCGTGGTTCCCCCCTTCTTCCCTCCTACTTCCCACTCCGAAAATACCCGATCAAATCGGCGAGATCCTTCGGGGATAACCGGGTCTCGAACCCGTCGGGCATCAAGGAAACGGCTGAAGGCTTCCGATCTTCGATATCCTCGATCGCGATCTCCCGAACCGTTCCATCGTTCAGTGCCAATCGCAACTCCTGCTCCGATTCCTGCACCACGATTCCAGCGAAGACCTCTTGATCGTAGGTCCTTAGAATCGTCTGCTTGTACTTTCCTTCCACCGCTGCGCTCGGATCCAAGACGGCGGTGATCCACTGCTCGTTGTTCCAATGCGCAATATTATCGATGGGAGGGCCGACCGCTTGCTTCCCCTCTTGCGCCGCATGGCAGACGGCGCAATGTTCAACAAAGAGCTTCTTCCCTCTCTCGAAATCCCCCGACGAAGGGTTGGGCATCTGGGCGAGGTAGCTGCTCACGATCGACTGACGAGGTGACGGTTGACCAAAGACCGCGACGGCGCGCGAACGAAGATTCCGATCGGAATGGCTCGTCAAACTCTGAACGACCGTGGGAGTCAACTGCGATGGCTGAATGCTCCCCTTCTCAAGCCCCGAAACGAGCACGTCTCGCCACGCCCCTCTCCCCATCATCGCATTGGCTGCAAGCCCCTGATTTCTGAGCCCGAGCTTGCCCCAATGGGCCAGAAGGGTCGTTGCTAGTTCATCGAACTGAAGATAACGCGCTCGTTGCATCACGAGTTCCATACCCTCACTCCCTTGCGTTAGCAGATCCTCAACCACTTTCTGTTCCTTATCCTTGGACAGAACTCCACTCCCCAACAAGAGGGAAAGACGCTGACGAAGATCATGAGGTTGATCCGAATCGAGGAGCAAAGCGAACCCTTGATCTCGGGACTTACGATAGTGTGCTTGCAGCTTCTCCTCTTTGAATCCGCCGCTAGAACCTGCCAACAACAGGAGATCCCCAGCGTTCCACTTCGAAGCGATCTCTCCTTGAGCATCAAGGGAAAATCGTTGGTCGAACAGGGGCTGAGCACTCTCTGGTGTGAGGAGGGCGACCCATTTGCGAACATTCGATAGTTGATCTTGGAGCTGTTGTAGGTTCCCATTGTCCCGATCGGCGGTATCGACGATAAGCTTCACGATCGGACCTGCTAACGAAGGGGATGCCACCGAGGTGATCGCGTTGCTGATCCAAGGATCGGTTTGGCTACGTTCGAGAATTTGCTCCAAGCCGGGTTGGATGGCGACGTTGCTCCAATGTTGCGATGCCAAAACCCATTGCAGATCAACATTCCCTCCTAAAGCTCGTTTAGGTAGCGCCAGCACCTGCTCACTGAGTCCCCCCTCTAAGGTTTTCCACTTCGCAGTCAGCTTCAACACCCAGGAAAGGAGCTGAGGATTGTCGGTGGACTGAATGACCGTTGCGACGTCGGCTTGTTGAAGCCAATTCTTCCTGGACATAAGCCCCAGTACGCTGGCCACCACATCGGGACGCTGCGAGGAATTCAACAGCCCCCGAAGTTTACCTTCTAACTCTTGCGTCAACTTCAGCGGGATTTGATCGGTGACGAGCGCTTGGACCGTCATGTCCCGAATCATTCCGTTCGAACTTTGAAGGAGTTTCAATGGATCTTCGAGCGAGAGATTGGGGAGTTTGAACGAGTCGTGATCTTGATGAAAGACCCGATAGATCCGCCCCATCCCGCTCCCGGCTCTTACATCCATTCGCTCCTGCCATGCCACAGGAATCCATTGTGGATGTTCGATAACACGACGGTACATATCGACAATCCAGATGGAGCCATCGGGTGCATTTACGGCCCGCACGGGGCGCGACCAAGGGTCGGTGGAGGCAAAAAAATCGAACTCGACATCTTGTGGGTGTCGGACTGCGGAATAGACCGAGCCATTGGGGCGAAGCTGAATGCGCGCTACCAAGTTGTGCACTGGCTCGCATACCAATGCATCAGGATGTGCGGTGTCTAATGGTTCGGAAGAGGGGCGGAGCCCATCGACACGAACAACGATCGAGGCACAAGCACTCGTATAGCGGTCGCGCGCATACTGATCGTTGAATCGATCGACAGTTCGGCTGCGAGGGAATACAGGAGGGGCTTGGGCAGGGGACAAAAGGTGGTGGACAACACCCCCACTCGCCGTTTTCCCACCGAGTTGGCTTGCTTCCATGACGAATTGAAACATCGGAAGGCTGTTGTGATTTCCGAACCAGGTGCCGAACGAATCTCGGGCAGGAATGAACTGAGTCTTACCATGAACCACAACCTCGACCTCCCCCGTATCGGGATCCCAAGCGACGTCGTTTCCTTGCACTTGAAATGTCTTCCCCGTCTCGGGATTGACCAACTCCCGCGTTCCATCTCCAGCCCCGAAATGGAGGCGACCATCGAGTCCGATTTCGAAGCCGCTGGCGCCGTGCTGCGGATTGGTGACTCCGATACCGGTCAGCAAGACCCGTTGTCGATCAGACACCCCATCCCCATTCGTATCTTCCGCGAAAAGGATGTTGGGAGCGGTAAGGATGATGACTCCATTGCGCCATGGGTGAACGCTCGTCGGATAACTGATCCCTTCGAGAAACGTAGTCGAGCGATCCAGCTTTCCGTCCCCATCGGTATCGCTCAAGACTTGGATGCTCCCTCCGTTCTCAACACCGGTGGGATAGTCTCGCATCTGCGCGACCCAGACTCGGCCATCCCAACCGAAAGCGACGTTCACAGGATCGGATACGAGCGGTTCGTTCGCGATGAGTTCGACTCGGTAGCCATCGGGAACATGCATGGACTCCAGTGCGGCTTGCGGATCGAGAGGTTCATCTTCCCCTCGCTTTTGTTCGTAGATCTCTCGAACGCGCGTGATGATCGTCGACTGCGTTCCACTCTTCCAGCGCCCGGGAAGCATGTAGTAGATCATCGAGCCGTCGACTTCGTAGCCCCCTTCGGCCCGTTGCGATTCACTCGCGACATAGCCAGGAACATCATCGCAGTAAGAGGCGACCCAGGTGTTCTGCGTCGGGAGTTCCTTTTCGATCGCGAACTGATAGTTGACGACCACTTCCCCACCGAGGAAGACCCAGCTCAATGCCTCTCCAAATTGCCAAACGTGAACCGGAAATGGAATCGATTCTGGAAGTCGTCCCATCCGTTTGTTCACTTCCAGCATGTACTCTCCCCAACGACGATGGGTAGGATTGCTGTTCTTCGTTTTGCTTTCCAAGAATTCGATCGTAGGATGCTCGGGTTCGAGTCCCACCATCCCGTACTGGGCGTTCTTCAGAGGCGGTAGTGGCTTCAGCTGATCGGACACCAAAACCTTTTGGACCGAGTCGGTCATTTCGAGAGAGTTCTGAACGGCAGCTTCGTAGTTACCCCGAGGGTTCGGGTTCGCATCAGCGCCGCAACCGATGATCGGCACGAAGACCGAGTTCGGATGGAGTTGTTCGAGTCGACTCGCCGACAGGCCGGCCCAATCCCCACTGACTTGATTGAAATCAGGCGTGAGGGTCGTGCAGTGGCTTGCGTATTGATAAGTTGCGCCGAGGAGTTTGCCATCTTCCGAAGTGATTCGTAAGACGAAGAGTCGGTGATCGACTTGCCCCCCTTCCTGGACACCGAACGCGGCCCATTGTCCATCTCTCAGGACCCGTCGCTGCGCGGCGAAGGTTGCTTTCCCTTCCCCCATTTCCACCTTGGCATTCTTAACCCGGTTTTGAAATGCGTGGTCGATTCCTTTCTCGATCGCTTCGAGAACTCGCGCGTAGTTCCGTTTGGCAGCGTCGGCCTGCTCTTCGGAGGGAGATTCGCTGAAGATGTTGATCAACCCATCCGGGAAGAATGGGGTTGTATGGGAGTGGGTACTGCTCAAGACGAGTTGAGATCGGGGAACGCCGTAGCGCGATTGAACGACTTTCGCAACATGGTCGGTCATCTGGCTCGTGATGCCGATGCTCTCGACGGAAACGATGACGAGTGGCTTCGGTGCGTTCTCTTGTTCGGTAGCGGGGTTAGCACCGAGGGTCACTACGCGAACGTGGATCTGGTCGGCGACGCCGGTATGCGGATCGTTGCGGCTGCCGTAGCCACTCAAGCGAAGGGGTTCGACGGGGGTGATATCTTCTTTCGCGAAACCGACCTGCCAATTTTCTGCAAAAACCTGTTGGATTCCCCAACAGGATAAAGTGACGACAGCGATGACTCTTGTGATCCAATGCATTGTAGGCTCCATGGGAAATCTCGGTTTTGCGCAGAATCTACCAATATAACTAGCTTCTCGGAGGATTGAACCGGGCTGCAGAGCCCTGAGGGAGAGGCCGGCTCACAGCGCGGACGGCGGCCAATGTAGATCGGAATTTATTCCGATAAACAACGTCTCCATCTCCT
>CAYMXM010000110.1:0-11428 GCA_964394065.1 uncultured Pirellula sp.
TAGAAAGGCAATCGTTCGTGCCCCATCCTTTGATCGAAGCTCAATCGGGACTCTGGTACGCGCAGCGTTTAGCTCCGAACAACCCCGCCTTCAACACCGCCCACACTCTATGGCTCACCGGTCCACTCCATGAAGAGACCTTTTGCCAAGCGATTGAGCATGGGACGAAAGAGGCGGAGGCCTTTTCGCTTCGGATGCGTGATACCTCGACCGGCCCCTCGACCGGCCCGGTGCAATGGGTTGATCCCGATCGCTTTCCTTCTTTGCGCATCGTCGATCTTTCAAAGCACGAGGCGCCAGAGCAGGCAGCTCGCGATGCTATGCATCGCGAACGAATGACACCGGTCGATCCGACACGCGATCGATTGGTATCGCAGGTCCTTTTTCGATTGGGGCCGAATCGGTACGCATGGTACTTGCGCGCTCACCATTTGGTTACCGATGGCTATGCGATGGCTCTTTTCACCGACCGAGTCTCCGCCTGGTATAGCGCACTATTGCAGAGTTCCGAACCTACGGGAAAACCTCTTGGGCAACTGGTCGACGTCTACAAGGATGATGAGCAATATCGAGCTTCCGAACGACGAGAACGAGACGCAGAGTATTGGCGAGAAACGCTCTCGGGAATGAATGAACCGGCCGGACTCAAACCTGGCTTTGCACCCGCTGCGTTCGAATGTATCCGAAGGGTGCAAGATGTCCCAAAAGACTTTC
The DNA here is from genome assembly GCA_964394065.1 of uncultured Pirellula sp. GTDB lineage: Bacteria > Planctomycetota > Planctomycetia > Pirellulales > Pirellulaceae > JBKCUI01. The sequence goes on from CAYMXM010000110.1 coordinate 715, forward strand.
AAGAAAGATTGCTCGATACTTCGCAGCGAATCGGTATCCCCTGGACCGATACTCTCACCACATTGATTGCGGAGTACTGCCGCCGGTTTTCGGGGAGTGAGGAGATCGTCGTCGGTTTGCCCTTCATGGGGCGTATGGGAAACCCATCGGCGCGCGTCCCTATTCTCATCATGAACGTCCTCCCTGTCCGGATTGGTCCCTCCGGGGAGCGAAGCGTTGGTGAGTTTGTGCGGGAGACAGCCAAGCAATTGATTCGTTGCCGTCGCCACGGTCGCTATCGCGCCGAACAAATACGCCGCGATCTTGGATTCATCGGAGGTCAGCGGCGTCTCTACGGCCCGATCGTCAATTTGCAACCCTTCTATCGAGCCCCCTGTTTCGAGGGTTTGCAGGTGGAGATGGAAGTCCTCTCCACCGGTCCCGTCGATGACTTCAACATCGGTTTTCGCGGAGACGCCCAGTCGATGTTCGACCTAGAGATCGAAGCGAACCCCTCCCTCTATTCCAGAGAGGATGTCGATGCACACGCAGCTCGATTGCTAGAATTCCTCGACTGCGCGTTGGGTGCGGAACAAATCGATGCACCTTTGTCTCGAATCCCCCTGGCGACTCGTGAGGAACGGCAGCGGTATCTTTACGATGTCAACGCAACCGACCACCCAGTTCCGGCCACAACATTGGTTGCGTTGTACGAATCGAAAATGAAGAGTAGCCCCGATGCTCCCGCATTGGAGTTCGAGGGAAAGGTCCTGACCTATCGAGAACTTGAGGAGAGAACGCTCGCGTTGGCGTTGCAGTTGCAAGCCCTCGACGTGGGGCCGGACAAATTCGTTGCGGTCGCTCTTCATCGATCGATGGAACTGGTCATCGCACTCCTCGCCGTTCAACGAGCCGGAGGAGCTTACATGCCACTCGACTTGGAGCACCCCGATCAGCGCATCGCAACCGTTCTCGAATCAGCGAGTCCCGTTTGCGTTCTGACCGATTCCGAGAATGCGCAGCGTTTCCCCAAGGAGATTCCCTTGTTGGTCCCGAGTGAATGGGAATGCAAATCGAATAAGTCCTTGCAACGCAATGTTCGCCCCGAACATGCTGCCTATGTCATCTACACGTCGGGTTCCACCGGTGATCCGAAGGGCGTGGTGATCGAGCATCAAGGAATCGTCAATCGACTGGAGTGGATGCGAACCCACTATGCGTTCGAGCCCGACGATCGCTTTTTGCAAAAGACTCCCGCAACTTTTGATGTTTCGGTTTGGGAGTTTTTTCTACCTTTCTTAACCGGGGGAACGTTGGTGGTCGCCCCTCCCAAAGCCCATCAGGATCCGATCTGGCTGGGAGAGATCATCCGAGACCGAGCGATCAGCACGATTCACTTTGTCCCCTCGATGCTAGCTACCTTTCTCGCAGCGCCTCGGAATCGTGGATTGAAGCTCCGTCGAGTTTTTTGCAGTGGTGAAGAACTCGGTGCAGAGCTCCGTGACAAGTTTCATGAATCCATCGATGCCGAGCTTCACAATTTGTATGGCCCGACAGAAGCGGCGGTGGATGTCAGCTACTGGCCGGCGGGAAAGGAAGATACCTCCCGCCCCGTACCCATCGGATTCCCGGTTTGGAACACACGTCTCTACATTCTCGACGAACGAATGACTCCTGTACCACCAGGGGTCGTGGGGGATCTCTACTTGGGTGGCGTGCAGTTGGCACGGGGGTACTTGAATCGTCCCGATTTAACCTCCGAACGATTTTTGGAGGATCCTTTTTTACCGGGAGAAAGGATCTATCGTACGGGGGATATCGCCAAGTGGCGCGAGGATGGAGCGGTTCTCTTTTTGGGACGAAGCGACCATCAAGTGAAGTTAAGAGGGTTGCGCATCGAGCTGGGCGAGATCGAAGCTGTAATTCTACGCGTTCCCGGAATTGCGCGCGCAGGAGTGATCGTTCGCGAGGATCGTCCTGGGCAAAAGCGACTGGTTGCCTATGTTCAATCCGACAGCTCCCTCGACGTATCGTCCCTTCGAGAGCATGTCGCTGCCCTTGTGCCTGACTATATGGTTCCATCTGCGTTTGTCTTTCTGGAACAATGGCCGGTGACAGCGAACGGAAAGTTGGATCGCAAAGGGCTTCCCGCTCCGCAACTCGAAGTCGAGTATGCCCGTGCTCCGCAGACCGAGACGGAGAGAGGAGTGGCCGCTTTGTTTGCAGAAGTACTGCAAACAAATTCGGACATCGGAGTGGAAGCAGACTTTTTTGCATTAGGTGGAGACTCTTTATCGGCGGTTCATTTGCTCCTCGCGATTCAGCAGCGATGGGATTGCGAGATCGGTTTGGAAACCATCTTCTCGCATCCATCTGTCGGAGCCTTGGCCAAAAAGATAGACGAGGGACCTGAAAGTGATTCCCTCGGTTTCGAGCCGATCGTTCAATTGGCATCGGGAGATGATTCGCTCCCTCCCCTCTTTGTCATACATCCAGCGGGGGGGATTTGTTGGAACTATCGTGAGCTAGCCAACGCATTGCATCCGAAACGGAATGTTTATGGTTTGCAGTCTCCAGTCCTCGACGAGTCGCAAGAGGTCCCCGATAGCATTGACAGCTTGGCGGATGGGTATATTGATCGGATACTTGAGGTTCTCTCCAAGAGGAACGGGGAAACGCAATTCCGTGGCACGGGCGTTTCGCCAGAAGGTACAAAGTCAATGTCAGGCGAAACGCCCGTGCCACGATTGGAGTGCGGAGGATTAGTGGGCTGGTCCGTAGGTGGAATCATCGCGCAAGCGATGGCAGTACGCTTGCAGAAACGGGAAATTCCAGTCCGATTGGTTGCGCTTCTGGATGCCTATCCCTGCGACTGTTGGCGTGAAGAGGAAGAGCCTGATGCCGTGATGGCGTTGCGAGCACTCCTCGCGATTGCAGGAGAAGATCCCGACAAGCATCGAGACTTGGATACTCGCGACAAGGTCATTGGTTTCTTGAAAAAAGGAAACAGTCCGCTAGGGCACCTTTCCGAGTCTGTGCTCCGAGGAGTCATTCGGGCGGTCACCAGCACCGATCGATTGGTTCGAGAACACTATCATGAGAAATTCGCGGGTCGCTTAGTCCATTTGCGGGCTGGAAAAGACCATGCGGATCGCCCCCAATTACAATCCTCCCTGTGGGCTCCATATGCGGAGAGTGTCGAGGGGATCGAATTACCATTTGTGCATGCGGAAATGACAGGGCGGGATGCATCTGCGGTCATCGCGCCGATATTGGATCAGCATTTGAGGACTGTCCCGAAATAACCTCCGAGTTTTTTGCCTCGACACGCGCCACGCTTTATATCTCCGCTCCCCTCGCCCCGCTTCGGGGAGAGGGGCCGGGGGTGAGGGGTAGAATCGCTAGAAACATCGGCCAAGTTTGGCTCGCTCCAATTGTTCGTACTCAGCGCAGCGGTACTCGTACTCGTCGAGGTACGAGTACGAAAAGAGGGGGCGAGCCCCTATCGAGACGGAGGCCAACAGGAGACCGCTAAATGTGCCTATTAACTCAAACCAACATGGGTGAGACGCCCATACCACGGTCTCATACCTACCAACTCCAAATTGGAAAGTTATTTAGGGACAATTCCTTAAGACGAAATAGAGTAAAGCGATGAAGTTAACCGGATTTGAGAAGAAGGTAGCGCTCGTCACGGGAGCGGCGGGTGGTATTGGCAGGTCGCTCGTCGAGTCGTTGCTTGCAAGTGGCTCGATAGTTGTTGCCACGGATTGCATTCCGTTGGAAGATGACCTCTCCTCTCCCAAGCTTCACCGTTGGGTGTTGGATGTCGCCCGTTCGGATGATGTTGATCGACTGGTGAGTCGCGTTGAGCAGGAGGTTGGTCCGATTGAGATCGGAGTCAACGTCGCGGGTGTTTTGGAGACGGGGTTGGTAACCGAGACCGACGATGCGGCATGGAGGAGAGTATTTTCGGTCAATGTAGATGGTGTTTTCCATGTCTCGCGCGCCTTAGCGAGAGTGATGAAGCCCCGTCGGCGCGGAGCGATCGTTACCGTTAGTTCGAATGCGGCGGGGATACCTCGTCATAGTATGGCCGCCTACGCAGCATCGAAAGCTGCGTCGACGATGTTCACCCGTTGTTTGGGTTTGGAGTTAGCGGAGTATAGCATTCGATGCAACATCGTCGCGCCAGGCTCAACCTTAACGCCCATGCAGACTGGGATGTGGTCCGATCCATCAGGAGAGCAACGGGTGATTGATGGGTTCCCAGAGGTTTACAAAACGGGGATTCCCCTCCGGAAGCTTGCGACTCCGGAGGATGTCGCCAACGCGGTGCTGTTTCTTCTTTCAGATCAATCGGGGCACGTTACCATGTCCGACCTCTACGTAGATGGTGGAGCAACCCTGCGAGGATAGTCCTGAGCTGTCAAAAAATTGGTATTGGCACGGATTGTTGAATGATGGTTTTTATTCCGCAGTAGGTTCTTTCGTCCGACCGGGGCTCGTCCCCGTCGGACGCTGCTTTGGCGTCCTAGAACGCGATGCCCTTTTAGATCTCCGCTCCCCTCTCCCCGAAGCGGGGCGAGGGGAGCTGAACTCTAAAGCGCAGCGCGCTCTAGTTCCTATTTACGGATGGTCCGTAGCTTCTCCAGCGAGCGTCTTCGCCTTGTAGCCCCCTTGCGTTCTGAAATAGAGGAGCAAAAGGAGATAGCAGATGGCCATGACAGCAGGGATGTAAGCGGTGTACTTGAATGCCATTCGCCCACCGTAAACCATCGCTTCATTGACGAGTGGTTTATCGACTGGGGCAAATTCCTTAACCGATTGCCACCAAGTGTTCAACTCATTGAGGGCATCGTTCGGTTTCCCTTCGGAAGCCGCTAACTCCAGCCCCTTAGCTAGATCCTTGCCATCGTCTTCTAACGTCTTCACCTTCGTACCATCAAGTCCGATAGTCTTGTAACCAAGGAAACTGTTTTCATTCCCTGCTTTGTAGCGTTCGAAGGTTTCTGCCGATTCCGTCTTCAGCTTGCTACTCATGTTGTAGTCTTGCTTGAACCCGATTCCGGGGCCACCGAGGAGTCCAGCGGAAAGCATCCCGACCCCGCCGAGGACACCGATGGAAATAGCCCCCCCCTTGGGGAACTGCTCGGAAGCGACTCCGAGCATCGTGGGCCAAAGAAAGGTCTTCCCGAGGGCATAGACGGTCGCTGCGACAACGCATGCGATTACCGTTGTCGCGGAACTCAATAGGGTGAGCCCTATCGCACCGAAAATCCCACTGACAAACAACAATCCCAATGGGGAAATACGATGCACGATTGGTCCCGCAAAGAATCGAAGAATAAACATCAAGCTCGAGGTGTACACCGTCAACGCGAGTCCCTTTCCTTCGTCCGCAAGGATGGAACCAGTGATCTTCGGGATCCAAGAGTCGGTTCCTAACTCGACATAACCCACCATCATGTGAATAACGATCAGGATCAACATCAGCGGAGCGAGAAGATTGCTGAGCATTTCACGCAAGCTTGTACCAGCAGCTTGCGTCTCAGAGCGTGGGAACTTCTGCCCCAACAACATCACACCGTAAATAACAACAGGGATGAGGAAGAGGGACATTTGAATCTTCCAGTCGACCGCTGCACGGAGGATCTCACCGGTCGGGCCTTTTTGCGCACCCATGAAATACGATGCCAATCCACCGATCACCAACCCGGCCGGCCAGCCGGCGTGGAGAATATTCAAATAGTGGGTTTTGTTGTTGGGGAAAAGGGTTGCGGTCAATGGATTCACCACCGCTTCGCAAAGCCCATTACCGATCGCAAATATAAACATCGCTGCGGAGAGGCAGTAGAAAGCAGCCTCTTTTCCTCCGCTCTGAAATGCAAGGGGCGTTGCATAGGTCATGAGGGCGGAAACCAAGTGGCAGATAAACGCCGCGATCATCAACTTCCCATAGCCGATACGGTCGGCGATTAACGATCCGAGAATGATGACGATTCCAAACCCCGTGAGGCCCCCCCCTGTGATGGCCCCGAGTTCGGTCATCGTGAAACCGAACTGATCAGCCCATTGGCTAAGAACCCCTCCGCGAACTAAGAAGCCTACCCCCGAAGCGAGGATGGCCATGAAACCTGCCCATAGAAGGCGATGTGCGTTGGGGGCCGTTGCGTACCCAGGATCGGTGGATGTCGTGTGACTCATAAGTCCCTTGCTCGGAATGACGGAGAGGTAGGAAATTTGCCAGGTAAGTCGAGGGGTATGCGGTACGTCGCTAGATGGGCACCCCGTAAGTGCTGGAAGTGTAATCTCCCAATCTTGCTTCCGCCACCATAGATAGGGGTTGAGGTTGTCGAAAATTCCTTAATCGGCGACGTGACGGGTCGTTCGCCGCGAAGCGGCAAGAGTCCCCCTCCCCGATCTCTCGCCCTCCAACCCTGTGGGTTGGAGGGCGAGAGATTGACCCTCCCCAGAGGTGGCCTGACGCATCGGAGGTAAGGGGTGGGACGCGAAGCGTCCCACCCCATCACAACCCGCGGCGTAAGCGAGGGACAGCGTCGCGAGTGCACGCAGCCCTTGTCGGGAATATCTCAGGCGTCGGGTGGCACGTCCCTGAGGTAACGAAGGGCGTGATGCAGAGGGGATATTCCCGGTAGGTTTTTAGTACTTCTCCACGCCCATCGCTTCGCTCTGGGTGTGCCACCCTTGATCTACGGTCAAGACTAAGCCGTCACCCTCTTCTTCCTCAAGTCTTAAGCCTCACCCCTCAAGCCTAATTCGTGGTTCATTCCCACTGCTAGCATTGCGACCCCTTCGCACCTTTCCCTAATTCCCTCAACCATGACATCCCCCCTATCCTCACTAGCTTTCTTTATCCCTCTAGGCGGAAATACCTGAATAGGGATTGGTAAATAAGCGACGAGTTGTTCCACTTGTAGGTTTTGTAACGATAGCGGCGCGCCTATTCTTGGGTTCCTCGACTAGGAACGATTAACTATCGGTACGTCGACAAGTAAATTGATGCCATTCAGTTGCGGCATGTCGACCTTCCTCCTCGTTTTCAATCCTCTAAGACTAGACTCCAACACATATGTCATCGGCCCCCTCGGATGAAAATGTCGAACAGACCAAGCGACGGATACGAAACCTAGTCAATGAGATCACGGAGCTTTCCAAGTCCGACGTGAAAGCTGGGGAGTATTACCCAGCGGTTTTGCAAAAGATCATCGCCGCGTTGGCTGCGGAGGGTGGAGCGATCTGGATCATCGATCCCGATGGTGCGATGCGATTGGCCCACCAAATACAACTCGACGCCGAGTTGATGCAGGCCGAACGCCAGGAAGCCAAGCAGCACGGCCGACTCCTTTCCCGGCTCATTTCCCAAGGCCGAGCCGAGCTGATCCCTCCCAATTCAGGAAGTGGCGAACCGGACGGGGAAGGAAATCCGACCGGGCACCTGCTCGTCACCGCTCCTTTGATCGCCAACAAACAGCCGGTCGGGTTATTGGAAATCCTGCAGCGCGCCAACGGCCCCGCCGAAGCCCAACGTGGCTATCTTCGGTTCTTGGAGCATATGACAAAATTGATCGGGGATTGGCTCCAAGGGCATACCTTGCAGCAGGTCTCCGATCGTCAAGAAATGTGGCACCAATCGGACCAGTTTGCCCGCTTGGTCCACGACAATCTCGACCTGCGCGACACCGCGTATACGATCGCCAACGAAGGACGCCGGTTGATCGAGTGCGACCGGGTGAGCGTCGCTCGCCTCAAAGGTGGCAAAGCGAAGGTGATCGCGATCTCGGGGCAGGACTCGATTGAAAGCCGCTCGAACATCGTTCAAGCCCTCAACAACCTAGCCACCCGCGTGATCAAGAGTGGTGAGCCTCTTTGGTACGACGGCTCCACCGAAGACCTCCCTCCCCAATTGGAAGAGGCGATCGAGGATTACGTCGACCTTTCCCACGGTCGAACCGTCTCGATCCTGCCGTTGCGACAGCCCGAGCGCCAGATCGAAGGGGACGTCCTCGCTTCCCGCAACGAAGCGAGCGAAACGCGGCAGCGCCGCGATATCATCGGCGCGTTGATCGTCGAGCAAATCGAGACGCAACTCTCCAAGCCGGTTCTAGAAGGACGGGTTGACCTCGTCTACGAACACGCCTGCCGCGCGATGTCGAATTCGCTGGCTCACAGCAACATTCTTTTCATGCCCGTCTGGCGGTTCCTCGATCGTGCGCTGTGGATGTTTCGAGGGTCCGCCCTGCCGAAAACCCTCGGGGTCCTCGGTCTGATAGCTGCCTTGATCCTGGCCCTGTTTATCGTTCATATCGACTTCAAATTGGCCGGGAACGGAAAGCTCGTTCCGATCGACGAGAAGCATGTTTTTGCGCATGCCAACGGAATTGTCGAAGAGGTTTTCGTCCGCCACGGGGATAAGGTCTCCGTCGGCCAGGAACTGGTCTTGATGCGAGATGACGATCTCATCAAGGAGATCGCGAACATTCAGGACCAGATGACTCAAGCCGCGACCCGCGCCAACAACCGAGACACAACTCTCACGTTGGACGGCCCCAATCTAAGCGAATCGGAGAGAATTCGACTCCATCAAGAAGCGACCGAAGCTAGGCAGACCTGGGAGGGGCTTCGCACCCAATTGGAACTTCTGCGCGACAAAGAGTCCAAGATGCACCGGAAGAGTCCCATCAACGGCCTCATCTCCACGTGGGACGTCGAAAGACAGCTCAACCGTCGCCCCGTCGTCATGGGGCAGGTTCTCATGACCATTTCGGATCTCGAAGGGGACTGGGAGGTCCACGTGATGCTCCCCGAGAAGCGAACTCGCTATCTCGAATTGGCCTTCCAGGAAGAGGGGGTTGCCAAGGTCGATCCCGAAACAGGAAAGAAATATTTGGAAGTCGAGTATATCGCTCCTTCGGAAACCTCGACCACCCACCAGGGGCGTCTTTATCTCGAAGGGGTTAGTGGTCGGGTGGAGCTCGATGCCGATGATGGACCGGTCCTCCGGTTGCGATGCTCGCTCGATCGAGACTCGATGGAGAAAATTGGTCGCAATGTCGGGACGATCGTCAAGGCCAACGTCAAAGCAGGACGCCGCTCCGCAGCCTTTGTTTGGTTCCACGAAGTCGTAGAATGGCTCCGAGTCAACCTTTGGTTCTAATGGTTTAAATAATTCAAATTCAGGTTGTGCAACAATGAAAATATTTTGGATTGGACTTGCGATCGTAACGCTCCTTTTAGGAGTCGCCGTTTCCTTTCCTGGCGTTCGCAACGGGATAGACCATGCCTTTCCAGGTTTGGGGATCAATGGCAAAGCCTCTCGACCAGGGGAACCCGATCGCGGTTTAGCCGTGAAACCCGAACCCTCGGTTTCCGAACAGCCAACCGAGACCCCGCTCCCTGTTCCCTCCAATTCAGGGGACGCCCACGAAGCCGAAGGGACGTCCTATGCCTCCCATCAGTTGAAGACTATCGACGCCCCCCCGGCCTCCCATAGCGGGGCAGACATCGCCCTGCTGGGAGACACGACCAACTCCAATTCGAGTCAACCGGAAGTCCGTCTCGCTCAAGGAGGCCTTCCCACTCCCACCAGCCAGCCCCTAGGATTTCCTCCGGTCGGTTCGGCCCCCGCAGCGGTCCCAAGCCTTGTTCCCACCTATCCTCAAAGTCCAACTTCCCTCCCGGCTCCAACGACCCCGCAAGGCGAGCTGATCGTCGAGCGAGCCTCGGTCGACTTCGTTCGAATGATCGATGTCGCAGCTCAATCCGACGGAATCATCATGGAGCTCTATGTCGACGAAGGGAAGCACATCTCCGAGGGGGATAAGCTCCTGGAGCTCGATTCTCGGATCGCGAATGCGGAAGTCCTCGTTCAATCTCGAGAACTGGAACAGGCAACGTTGAAGGCGAACAACGAAGAGCAAATCAAATTCGCCGAAGCTGCCTTTGACGTTGCCAAGGAACTCGCAAATATTTCTGACGTCCTCTACAAACAAAATGCCGAGAACTATTCCCAGAACAAGACTAAGCAACTCGATAAAAAGAAATCGGAGGTTCAGATCAAACTAGCGATGATCGAACACGAGATCGACAAAGCAGCGGTCGAGGTTTCGAAAGCCAAACTCGAAGCCGCGAATGTTCAAATCGCCCTCCGAACGATCACCGCACCTTGGAACGGCTTCGTCAGCAGAGTGATGAAGCAACGCTATTCCTACGTTCGGGCCGGCGAGATCGTCTTCTCCCTCATCGACTTGTCGAAGATCCGAATCAAAGGACCAGTCCGAATCAATGGCTACGCGAACTTGATCCTAAACGCCAAGGCCCGAGTCGTGATCGAGATCGCCCCCGGCAAATCGATCGAACTCGACGCGAAGGTCGGCAACGTCTCCTACGAAACAATCGAACCCAACTCCTATATGGTCTGGGTCGAAATCGAAAACCAACGCCTCCCCGATGGCCAATACCAATTCCGAAAAGGAATGGCCGCGAAGATCTACATCACACCAAGGAGTGAGTAGTAAGCGGTAAGGTGTAAGGTGTAAGCGGTGAGGTGTAAGTCTTATACCTTATACCTTATACCTTATACCTCAAAGCTCAAAGCTTATTCGCGACGAAGTCACCCTCCCCTCTGGGGAGGGTCGATCTCTCGATCCCCCCAACCCCCAGGGTTGGGGGGATCGAGAGATCGGGGAGGGGCAACGCGATAGCTCCTATAACT
>CAYMXM010000111.1:0-1315 GCA_964394065.1 uncultured Pirellula sp.
CGGGGCGAGGGGAGCAGAACTCTAAAGCGCAGCGCGTGCTAGGGCGCCAAAGCGGCGTCCGACGGGGACGAGCCCCGGTCGGACGAAAACGCCAGCTGCAGAATAAAAATGGCTGCACGAAAGCCCATCTCAACACCAACCTTTTGACAGCCCAGCCCAAAGCCTTCTCCGGGGGCATGATTGCGGGAGGGTGGTTCTATTCGTTATTATGGCGTTCTAATCCTTGTTCCCGTTTTCCCCGCTGCGGTCTTCATCACCTAACAACCCACCCAATTATGCTTCCTCTCTCAATCTGTCCAAAACGCATGTCTCCCAAACGCTTCGCTGCATTTCTCGTAAGCACCCTCGCCACGGTAAGCCCGGCTCTTGCCCAGTTGCCGACCGGGTGGAAACAACACGACATCACACGGGAACTCCCCAACGTAGTAACTCCTGGGGAATCGAATCTTCCACTCGCTCCTCCCTCAGATGCGATCGTCCTTTTTGACGGCTCGAGTCTAGAGAAGTGGAGAGCTGCCGACGGTAGTCCCGCAAAATGGGTGATCGTCGATGGAGTGATGGAATCGGTTCCTGGAAGTGGCTACGTCTATACGGCCGACTCGTTTGGAGATGTTCAGCTGCACGTCGAATGGGCTTCTCCGGTCAAAGTCTCAGGGCGGGGGCAAGGGCGGGGCAACAGCGGAGTTTTTCTGCAGAGCTTGTTTGAAGTTCAAGTTCTCGATTCCTACGAGAACCAAACCTATGCCGACGGCCAAGCGGGATCCATCTATGGTCAATTTCCTCCACTCGTCAATGTCAGTCGCAAACCGGGGGAATGGCAGTCCTACGACATCGTCTTTCGGGCACCGAAGTTCACCGAGGAAGGGAAGGTCGATCAGCCTGCTCGCCTCACCGTTTTCCACAACGGTGTCCTCGTCCAAGACAACGTGAAGCCGTTCGGTCCGACATCTTGGTTGCAGCACCATGCTTATACCCGAGGTGAAAGCCGACGCCCCCTCGCCTTTCAAGACCACGGGAACCCGGTCCGGTACCGAAACATCTGGCTTCGAGAACTTCCCCCCGAAACGATTCCGCAGCCGAAAGAGCCTTACGATCCTGTGGTCGTCGAGTTGACCGAAGAGCAAATGAAGAAAGTTGCCGGAAAATACCAACGATCGGGTGGGGGCTCCTGGAATGTTTCCTACAAGAACGGGAAGTTGTATTTCGACATTATCGCCACTCCTTTGGAGATGATTCCTCACAGCGCCTCGGAATATGGCCTAAAGTACACGGCAGGCATGATTACGATCTTGTATGATGATGCCGGTGAGCCTAC
>CAYMXM010000111.1:1415-11421 GCA_964394065.1 uncultured Pirellula sp.
CAACCCTAACCTCGGATTTCGATATGAACCCTATTGTGTTCGCAATCTTCCTAGTGATTGGATTTCTTGCGTTCATCATCGCCGCAGTCATCTTCGCTTTGTTCGCCCGATACTTCTGGCTTTGGGTACAAGCGGTGATGACCGGTGCACGGGTTTCCGTGCTCGACCTGATCGGGATGCTCTTTCGACGCGTCGATGCCCGAACGATTGTTCGAGGGAAGATCATGGCGACTCAAGCCGGAATCGACGATCCCGACTTGACCACCCGGTCCCTCGAAGCCCATTACTTGGCGCGTGGTAACGTTCCCCAAGTGATTCGGGCGTTGATCGCCGCTAGGAAGAGCCGTCAGATCACCCTTTCGTTCCGAGAAGCTGCTGCGATCGATTTGGCGGGTCGAGATGTTCTCGATGCCGTTCAAACGAGCGTTTATCCCAAAGTGATCGATTGCCCTCCCAAAGGGAGCGCGGTTCCGTTTCTCGATGCAATTGCGAAGGATGGGATCCAGCTTAAGGTCAAGGCTCGGGTTACGGTGCGAGCGAACCTGCAACGCCTCATCGGAGGGGCGACGGAGGAAACGATCATCGCTCGGGTCGGCCAGGGAATCGTCAGCGCTATCGGTTCGGCCGATAGCCACAAAGTGGTTTTGGAACATCCCGACATGATTTCGAAGGCTGTGCTCGCGAGCCGTCTCGATGATCAAACGGCATTCGAAATCGTCTCCATCGACATCGCAGATATCGACGTCGGTGAGAACATCGGCGCTCGGTTGCAAGCGGACAAAGCAGAGGCCGACACCCGAGTTGCACGCGCCAAAGCAGAGAGTCGTCGAGCAGAAGCGGTTGCCACCGAGCAAGAAATGATCGCTAAGATCGAAGAGAGCCGCGCCGAAGTCGTCGCTTCGGAAGCCGATGTGCCTCGCGCGATCGCGGAAGCTCTTTCGAACGGTCGCTTGAACATCATGGATTATTACAAGTTGAAGAACATCACCGCCGATACCGAAATGCGGCAAAGCATCGCCGGAACCAGCACGACCGGGCCGAGCAACGGTACTCGGGTTGCAGGAACCTAATCTCTCGTTTTTGAAATGAGCTTTCGAAATGTCGGATGAACTAGACGAGTTTTTGAGACAGGCTGCAGAGCGCCGGAAGCAACGCCAACAGCAGAAAAGTGCAAGGGCTCCCTTAGACCGACCACTAGCGGGACAACCCGCGCCAGCACCTCCCCCGGTGTTACCTGAAGCCCCACGTCGCCCGGTCTCGACGTTGCAACCCAGCGACATCGAAGATGCCTACGAGCGAAAGAGCAAACCAGCTCCTCCTCCACCCGCAGCGCGCCGCCCAGCTCCACCGCGCAAGGAAGAAGAAGAGCCAATACGACTCCCGTCCCAGTTCGACCGCCCGAAGTCGACCGGCAAAGGTGGCGGGAAGTCGAATGGCCCCCGCGACTCGAACCGACCCACCTCCTCGAGAAACCTCCAATCTTCCCCAGGTGCAGGTATTAGTCCGAGACTAGAACCTGGCCCCGAAGTGGAAGCCGTGGTCGTGGAACCGAACGCTTGGAACCATACTGCCCTCATCGAACAACTGCGAAACCCCCAATCGATCAAGGCTGCGATCGTTTTAAATGAGATCCTCAAGCGACCTTGGGAGTAAGGAGTCACTAGAGAACATGACAGTTCCAGATTTCTCGAAATCGGTCCAAGGGCTACTCCCTGCGATTGCTCAAGATGCAACCACCGGAGAGGTTCTCATGTTTGCTTGGATGAGCGAAGAGGCTTATCGAGAGACGGTGGAGTCTGGTTATGCGACTTACTTTAGCCGATCGAGAAACCGGTTGTGGCGTAAAGGAGAGGAGAGTGGGCATCGGCAAAAGGTCCAGGAGATTCGGATCGATTGCGACGCCGATTGCATCCTTCTGCGCGTCGGTCAGGTCGGTGCTGCATGCCACGAAGGGTATGCGAGTTGCTTCTTTCGAAAGTGGAATGGGGAAACCTTCGAGACTGATCAACCACGTCTCGTAGACCCCGACTCGGTTTACGGGGCGTAATACAAGCCCGACTTCGCAATCTTTGAGTTGCGCTATTCTTGAAACACAGAGGCGCAGAGACCACAGAGTCTAAAGAGAGCCTTGAGAATCAGAAACCCTCTGCGTTACTCTGTGCCTCTGTGTTTCCAGAATTCATACTAAAACGCGCCTCGCTTTTATATCTTCGCTCCCCTCGCCCCTTTTAGGGGAGAGGGGCTGGGGGCAGCCTGACGCATCGGAGTAAAGCTAGGGAGACTAGGTAGAATTTTCGAGTTTAAAAATGGTCACCTTCTTGGTAGCCCCGGTAGGGGCGGCTAGAACTTAGGCGTGGGCCTTGGCCCACGCTATACCGGCCCGAAAAGTCTTGAGCCCCGGTAGGGGCGAAACAAAAGGAAACGCAGGTTTGTTTCGCCCCTACCGGGGCTCTAAAACCACTTCCACCCTTCTAAGCGTGGGGCCAGCCCCACGCCTAAGTTCTAGCCGCCCCTACCCGGGGCTACCCAGCCTTGACCTACGGTCAAGGCTAAGAAAGCTCTCCTCTTCCTCAAGTCTCAAGTCTCAAGTCTCACCCCTCACCCCTCACCCCTCACCCCTCACCCAAAAACCACGCTAACCCCACCTTCTAGGTTGGATTCGAACAGAGCGATGACTTGGTGTTTTTGGATAAACCGTCGAAGGGGTGACGAGGTCTGTTTGGCGTGGTTGGCGAATAGCGAAGGGAAACCGAGGGAATTGGCGACCTCCACCAAATGGGTTGGCGCTAGAGGAGTATCGGTGATCAAGCAAACGATCGCGTCTTGTGTCAAACAACTCCGTACCAATTCCCACGTCCAAGCTTCGCGTTCAAGGGGGATCACGATTACCGTCCTCGAAAGGGCGCTCACTTCTTTTCCTTGCGCAACAAGATCGCGAATTCTATCGACCACCTCGGGAGGGAGTTGGCTCAAATTGATCACCGCCGTTAAGTTCCGCCCCTCCGAGAGGTACGAAAGGACGCCGCAGAACTCTCCCAACGGAGACTTGAAAGGTGCACTCACGTCGTAGACGGGAGAACTGTCCCGCTGCGTACAAAATTCCTTCACCCAACCGGTCAACGAAGGGGGCTCGCTATTATTCTGGGGTTCTTGAGCCGGAGATTTGCTATCGAGAGCACGAAGACTTTCCATGAACAGCCCCGATTCCTCCTGCGGCTCAGAACCACTGACGGTTCCATGAGACGGAGCAGGTCCGGAAGAGTCGGCTGCGAATACTTCTGCGTCCAACGCTTCGACTTCATCGCGTGTGAACCGCAAGGTGCTTTCGATATCCCACTTTTTCGAAAAGTCGATCGTTCGAGAACCTAGCGGAACAGCTTGGCCAGTGGGTTCGGAAGGGGGGGGGCTGGCCAGAGTGTTGCCGAATGTGATCCCCTCCTCTTTATGAGGATTCTCACCTTCTTCGAGAAAAGAAACGGAGAAAACGGTGGTCCCCGCACGAATGATATCGCCGTGATGAAGGGTCTGAACGGTTATTTTCTTGTTGTTGACGTACGTTCCGTTGGAGCTGCCGACATCCCGGACTCGAAACAGGTTCCCCGTCGAGTCGATCAGCATGTGCCTGCGAGAGAGGTGACTATCGGCAGGGATCGGGAAGTCGGAGGAGGCCATCCGACCGACCTCAATGATCTGATTCTCTTTTAACCAAATGCGTTTCCCCGAGGCTGGACCGACCAAGATGTTCAGCACACAAATCATTTCGTTTTGAAAGCAGGGGAAGAAGAAACAGGGATACCGCGAGCGTCATCGGTAGACCTGACAATCGCATGGGGGGTCCGTCGCGCCACCAACTAGTTTAAGTATCGATCAAAAAAAAGAGAAGTTGCGAAGATTCGGGAAAAAAACAGGTAGAACGGAATTCATTCCGTTAAACAACGCTTCCGTGAGAAGGCTTTGGACTTTAGGCCATAGGAAGAGGGGGGACGCGAAGCGTCCCCTACCATCACAACCCGTGGCGTAAGCGAGGGACAGCGTCGCGAGTGCACGTAGCCCTTGTCGGGAATGTCTCAGGCGTCGGGTGGGACGCCCCCTACCATCTGAGGGTTGCACAAGCCCCTGCAAGAAGCGAGAGGCTTTTCGCTCTCGAAGAGCCCTCCGGTGACGGCCCCCATCAGCTCCCCGTTGTTTCTACGCTTTCAACGGTTAGCTACCTCTCTCCACATCCCCCACCTCCCAAAGCTATGCCAGGTACTCGCGGTCATTTCACCCTCGGAGGTGATCTCGAATCGAAGAGCCCTCTCACGCACGGTTCGCCAGACGCGTCTCCCTCCTCCACCGTAAAGATCCTCTACTTTGGGTGATAAGGTTCGAGTCGATCCGCTGATGATCACTTCGTCGGGATGACACCAATCCAAAAGAAGATCCCCGGCCGATTGCAGCGATCCGTGGTGGGGAGCGAGAAGGATATCGACCTGCGTCGGTGGAGCCGAGGTCAAAACCGAAGTCCCAGGTTGCTCCAAGTCTCCCGGTAGGAGGATTCTTCTCCCACCGAACTCAACCAGCAAACAAAGACTATCGGCGTTGTCCGATTTTCCTACTTGCACCGACTGCGGATGCAACACGGTAACACGGCAATCTCCGAGCTTCTCCACATGTCCTATCGTCCATTCCTCAAGCTTTGTTCCTTTCCTTTTCACCCCTTGAACGATTCCCTGAACGATTGGATCGGTGTGTTTCATGACGCGAGGTGTAGAAACCATCCGCCGGATGGTAAACCGTTCGTGAATTCCTGGGATTCCGTTGTAGTGGTCGGAGTCGCCGTGCGAGAGAACCAAGGTATCCATGCTAAGGATCTCCTCTGCCCACAACGCTTCGACCATCGGCCGATAGCTCCGTTCATGGTCCCCCATCCGGCCCGCATCGTAACACCATAGTCGCTTGTCCGGCATCTCGATCCAAACATGGCATCCATGTCCGACATCGATAAAGGTGATGCTCAGACGCGAGTGATCGTTCCTCCACGACTCGATCCACCCACCGACCGGGAGGGAGAGGACGCCGAACGCAAACCATGCTGATAGGGCCGTGAGAATCCGGCGACGGGCAACCCGCCTTTTCATCCCATTCGCTGCCGTGACGATCAGGCCGAGCCCATAGAATCCCAACATCCATAGGGTGGATGGGGAGCTGGACCAAAAATGCCCCCAGGGAACTTTTTCCCCCAGATCTACGGCGGCGTCGACGATCCATAGCATGACTCCACACAGCGCTCCGAGCACCACTCCGACGGGAGGAAACCAACCGAGTAGGATCATTCCTAAGCCGGCAATCAACGCGACTAGCATCGGAAGCCACAGGATCAGATTGAGAAGGATTGCGATAGGACTGATCACGTGAAATCCGGTCCAAACCAAGGGGGCGGTGATGAACCATACCCAGAAACTTGTTCGTAACATCTCGATGCACCAGCGAGCAATGGCCTTCCACTGTTTCCAGCGACTCGAAGTTCTCAACTCGATCAACTGGCTCAGCGGTGTTACACGCTTGAGGACCCTTTCTCCCGTGACGATAAGGACTGCCACCGCGAGAAAAGAAAGCTGGGTCCCGAGTTCAAACAATACCGACGGACGCCCCGCCATGATCAGAAAGCCCGCCAAGCAAAGATTGTTCATGCTGTTCGTTTGCCAATGCAGGGATCTGGCTAGGGAAGCAACCGTCAACATGATCGCCGCTCTCAATACGGGTGGGTTGGTTCCGCAGATCATCGTATATCCCCAGATCACGAGACAGATCCCCCACAGCAACCAACGTCGATTCACCATCCCGATCGCGCCGAGGAGAAGGAGCGCCGTGGAAATCATCTCGATGTGCATCCCCGAAATCGACAGCATATGAATCGATCCCGTAGCGAGGAGGTCCTCTTGAAGTCGCCAAGCGACCATGTCCCGCTGTCCTAAGATCAAGGCGCATGCCAGGGGAGATTGGCCCAAGATGACATGCTTCTCCATCCCTTCGAGAGCAACCTGCCCCACCCAAGCAAAAAAGCGATCGACTCGCCATCCAGTCGGGCGATCGAGTCGAACGATTTGCTCCTCGGAAGTCGTTTTGGCTTGCGCCGAGTAGCCGAGTTCCGCGAACCTTGCTGCCAAGTCGAATTGCCCCGGATTCCCCGCTCGACTAGGTAGCTTCCACTGGCAATAAACCTCCACGGAGTCCCCCGGCAAAAGGGAGCTCACCCTTCCGTCGATCGTCAAAGGGACCAAGGCGTTGACCGGACGCCATGTTCCCCCAGACCGGACCTCTTCCACTTGTAAGACCGTCATCGACTGCCAATCAATCGTCTCGGGCTGATCTGTTCGTCGATCTGCTCTTGGCTCGGGCGTCTCACCCGGAGAAGCCTTTGCAACTCTGGGCAAGACGCCCGGGCCAAGTTGTGGATGTTGCATCATCGCCCTTCGGTAACGAACCGGGTCGACCACGACTCCCCGAAGGACAACCGGGTGCCACTGCAAGTCGGACAAGCTCTCGCCGAGCAAAGTGACGGAGCGCTGCCAACTCTCACGCTGCCATTCGGATCGAATCCTTTGGCCACCGGAGTAAAAACCAAAGACTGCACCGATGAGAAGTCCAAGGGAAACGGCTAGCTGGGGATAAGTTATTCCCGAACTCCGGGCGAGACGCCCGGGCCACGTGATGGAAGAAAGTCCGAGGCCTAGCAAGAGGACCGAACCGATCCAGCCAAGTCGCGCATCTAGCGTAACACCTAGAATCGACACTCCCAGAACGCCCGCCATCGGGACGGCCTGGAACCATCTTAGGGTTCGACGGAGGAGGGACCTTGGGAGGCCCCAGCGGAAGCCCCCTTGGAGAACTCTGTGGGCGCATTGCCAAGTCGTGGATCGAGGGGCGTTGTCGATCTGCATCATGTTGTCATTTCGAAACACTCATTTGTTGTTGAATTTCGACACGGATTTTCCCTTGATTCGGGAACAAAAGTAATTATAGCCCAATCCAACCTGCGTTTTCATTGTTCCTTACCTGAGCGGACCAAAATCGAGTTCAGCGCGGCACGCTACCTGCATATTGAAAGCTCAAGGATTCTCTAACCGGATTCCTTACTAGGCCCCACTCCGTTCCCTTGATGAGCTCAACTATGAAGAAACGACCTTCAAACCGTACAACCCCCCATGGCCGTAAATCCGGATACTCTCTTTCGAGCGAGGATCGCGATTATGCAGGATCTTACGAGGGATTGTATGGAGAAGAAGTTGCGGAGGAGGAAGAAGAGGAAGGTGAAGATGGAGACGACGATTTTGACGCCCCTGACGGAGACGATGCCCCCGATGAGGATGAGGAACTCAGTCTTTTTGGCGACGACGATACCGATGTCGTCGACGCAACCGAAGACCCCGTCCGCATGTATTTGATCCAAATGGGTGAGATCCCTCTTTTGACTCGCCAACAGGAAGTCAGCGCTGCCCGACAAATCGAACTTACTCGCACCGCCTATCGCCAATGGATGCTCGCTACGGACTTTATGCTTCAAGGTGCGACCAAACTCCTTGAACAAGTCCGAGACGGAAAACTCCGCTTGGATCGAACCATCGAAGTGAGCGTCACCAACGCGACAGAAAAGGTTGCGATCATGCGACGGATCGGTCCCAACATTAAGACCCTTCGCCATCTGCTCCTGCGAAACCACGGGGACTACTATCTGGCGATCAACAAGAGCGTTCCGATCGAGGAACGCCGAGCCGCTTGGAAACGGCTTGTCTGCCGACGGAACAAAGCGGTCCGCCTCGTCGAAGAGATGAATCTTCGAACCAACCGACTCGAGCCGATGTTTGTCAAATTGATCGCGATTGAGAATCAAATGCGGACCCTCAAAGCGCGAATCGAGGATGCGAAAGAGATTGGGCACTCCGATGGAACTCCCATCGACAAACTCTACGAGGAACTTCGCTACCTGATGCGAATCACCTACGAAACTCCCGCGACCCTCCATCGCCGTGTCACGCGCGTGCAAGGCAACCGAGTGGAATACGACGCCGCCAAACGAGAGCTCTCAGCCGGAAACCTTCGCTTGGTCGTTTCGATCGCGAAGAAGTATCGGAATCGAGGACTCAGCTTCCTCGACCTGATTCAAGAAGGTAATACGGGGCTCATGCGAGCGGTCGACAAGTTTGAATACGAACGAGGATTCAAGTTCTCGACCTACGCGACTTGGTGGATTCGCCAAGCGATCACCCGGGCGATCGCCGACCAAAGCCGAACGATCCGCGTTCCTGTTCACATGATCGACACGATGAGCAAGGTGAGGCAGATCACGCGAGATCTCCTGCAAGAGCTCGGTCGAGAACCGAGTGTCGAGGAGACCGCTGAGCGAGCAGGATTGTCCCTCGACGATGCAAGAGTCGTGATCAAGATGGCAAGGCAACCTCTTTCCTTGGACCAACCTGTCGGTGATCACGAAGACAGCTTCTTCGGCGAGTTCCTCGAAGATTATCGCGATGATGATCCACTCTACGAAACCAATCAGCAGACGCTCAAGCAACAAATCCACGACGCCATGCAAACCCTCAACTACCGAGAGCGAGAGATACTCAAGCTTCGGTACGGTCTTGCAGATGGTTACGCTTACACCCTCGAAGAGGTAGGGAAAATCTTCCAAGTGACCCGCGAGCGGGTTCGCCAGATCGAGAGCAAAGCGGTGAAAAAGCTGCAACACCCCCAACGAAGCAAATCTCTTTCCAGCTTCGTCGACGGCGTCGATATCCCGACTTACTTTGAACGAGGACCAGGAGAGTAGGGAGAATTCCATGTAGAACGGAATTCATTCCGTTAAACAACGTCTCCAATCAAAGCCCCCTACCAACGCGGTAAGCCTCCCCTTCATGCCTGGCACTTCAAGCCCCCCGCTCGCCGCGAGAGGCTCGTGGAAAAAGAGAACCACGAATCGGACGAATCTTACCGAGTAAGGCTTGAGGCTTGAGGGGTGAGCAACCGTCTAGTAGTAAGTCAAGTGGAAGAGTCTAAAATCTCTTCCAACCTGGTACTCCCTGGGGGCTCTGCCCCCAGACCCCCGAGATTTTTGGAGGCATGGCGCCGGCAAGTCAAGTATTTGATTTCTCCAAGGCGCAGCAGTACTATGAACTCTGCTAAGTGAAACAAAGCAAAGCTCTGCGGAGACGCAACTTTGTAAGGGATAACTTAGTCGCCGGTGAGTCAAGTACCCGCCGAGCACGTAGTGCCCTTGCCCAGGTTGGCAACAGCCTGGGCATTGGCCTTCTTAAGCGGATCCCATTTCTGCCCATGACGCACCATGTCGTGAAGTGTTTTGCTGAAATCGGAAGCAAGGTGCTAACGGCGTGCTAAAGTTTAGCGGTCTCACAAGAGGAATCGCTAGATGTCAAACAGAGTGAATTTAACGGCAGCGCAGAAAGTAGCCATTGTTCGGGAGCATTTGATCGAGAAAGTTCCGGTTTCGGAACTCTGCGATAAGCACAAGATCAGCCCCGTTAACTTCTACAATTGGCAAAAGCAGCTTTTCGAGAACGGGGAGAGCTGTTTTGAACGAAAGAAGAACTCGGCCAACGCGAAGCGACAGGATGACGCAGCCGCTCGCAAGATCGAACAACTGGAAGCCAAGCTGCAATCCAAGAACGAAGTCATTGCCGAGCTACTGCAGGAGCATGTCGAGCTAAAAAAAGTTCTTGGGGAGCCCTAAACCGCAAATGGGTTCCCCATGAGATCCGAGATCAGGTCGTGGATTATGTCCACAAGTGGACAGAGAAGACGGAAGTTAGCCAGGCCCAATTACTGAACTGGGCTAGCATATGGTCTTCCACGTTCCACAAGTGGAAACGCTGCTATGGTAAGGCTTTTGAACACAACGCGTGGATACCGCGTGATCACTGGCTTGAGGACTGGGAGAAACAAGCCATCATCAAGTTCTACTACGACAACCCGCTCAATGGATATCGTCGCCTGACCTACATGATGCTTG
>CAYMXM010000112.1:0-11387 GCA_964394065.1 uncultured Pirellula sp.
GGATTCAGTCCAACGATTTGATTCTCTTGGTGAACGATCAACGGATCGATTCGCGCAGGACATTGGAGCGAATCCTCAGCACGATCAACCGCGCGGATTCCTTCGAGCTTCTTCTGCAACGGGGGCAAGAATTGATACGAGTGCAAGTAAGGCCGTGAGGGAGGCTTGAAAATCACAACCCGAAGCGTTAGCGAGGGATAGCGCTGCCAACCACGAATCCAATCCAAGTTCTCACAGCACGCCCTTTGTGCCTCAGGGACGTGCCACCCGACACCTGAGATATTCCCCGACAAGGGCTACGTGCACTGGCAGCGCTGTCCCTCGCTTACGCCACGGGTTGTGATGGGGGGACGCGAAGCGTCCTCCCCTTGCCACCGATGCGTCAAACCACACCCGGCCTCTTTCCCGGAGTGGCTACCTTTCTCCTTCTCCGGAAAACATCCAGCCCAAAAACGTTGTTATAGCGGTCGCCAAAAGTACGTTGGGGATGCCACGGACGATGGGCATGAACACAAACCAGGTGTCGGCGGTGTTGTAGTAACCCGTTTTGTGATAGTAGTTGGTCAAGACAACGTCGATCGATTGCCAATAGATAAAGTACCCAAGCCCGGAAACGAGAAAAGCGAACGGAACCAACCACAACGTGTATCGCAATCTCAGGATGACAGGTATGAGATTGACTGCTGCGGGTAATAGGTAAGTCAAATAGTAGAGCCAGCTGTTAATAGCTGCCGTGAGCGTGGCTTGGTAATCGTCCGGTGGAAGGTCAGTCATGCTTTTTAACCTTCGATCAAGACGTGGCTCAACGAAAGTTTAGGCATGGTTGTCGTCCGTTGTTTAAAGATTGAGCGTTTGTTCACGTGGCGCAGCCACCTCTTTGAGCCCGGAGCGACGGTCTTATTTTGGGTCAATAACCGAATCGCAAAATTGGTAAATTTTGCGATTTCCGTTTCCCGGGTTGGCCAGCGTGTGCCACCTTGGGGCTCTGCCCCAAACCCCGGGATTTTCTTAGGCATAGCTCGGAAAGTCATCGTGCTTTACGCGTATTTCCGCTCCGGGCTTGTGGGGACATCGGTCTTCTATCCGGTGGTTTACACCACCGGCAAAGATGTGCCGCCCTCCGGGCTAAGAAGATGACGATCCCTGCTGGGACAATTATACCCGAGCCACATTCAGCGCGAGACGATAACAATCCCTGCTTGATTCGCAGCAGCGAGGGTTTTTTCTCGGTCGATGAGGATGGTTTTACCTGCCTCGATCGCGATTGCGGTTCCTCCGGCTTTTTGCATGATCGCGATCGTTCTTGGTCCGATTGTCGGCAAGTCGAAACGCATGTCTTGCTGAGGCTTCGCAACCTTGACCAAGGTGAACCCTCCTCGAGGACAGAGAGAGGCGGTTCTGGCGATGCAGGCGTCGGTTCCTTCGATCGCTTCTACGGCGAGGACCGTTCGATCTCGGACCGTGACGCTCTGACCGATGTCGAGCCTTCCCATCTCCTTGGCCATCTTCCAACCAAAATCTATGTCGGCTTGAACTCGTTTGCTGGGTCCGCGTCGCGTGAGGACTCCCGCTTCCACCAGCAATTGCGGCGCATAGTCGGTTCCGGGAATCGTCTCCATTCCCTTCCGAGCAAAAGAACGGACTACCGCACCTAGCAACGAATCGTCGGTGGTTGTCTTATGGCGTGAGTACATCAGGGGAAGCATCGTTCGAACGCATTCCCAATCGGGCAAATGCTCGACCCATCCCCAGCCATGAAAGAGAATCCGCTCTTTGAACAACTTTCCTGACAAGCAGACTTGATCGACTTTTTCCTTAGCAAAGAATCGCTGCATCCCGCCGAGCTTGCAGACTCCAACCCAGCGGGTGGCGTCTGCTAACCCTTCGAGCTCCGGTGAAGCATGCCCTCGAATCGCGGCTACCACGACGCGGCAACCTCGGGCACGCAATTCCTTGGCAACGGTGACGGGATACTCTCCCCAACCGGCTACGATTCCGACGGTCTGCATGCTAGCCTCCCGTGTTGGCTTCCGCGCTGGCGCGCGACGTGAGTGCATCGACTTGTTTCTCCAACTGCTTCAGCGTCTTTCGCATCTCAGGTAGCCGGTTCATAGCAGCGTAGAGGATCGCTTGCTCTTTGCGAGGGATCGCAGGACTTCCGAGCAAGATCTGATCTTCGGGGGCATCGGATGCGACTCCCGATTGGGCACCGATCATCGTTCGATCCCCGATGTGAATATGGTCTCGCAATCCCGCTTGCCCCGCCAATACGACGTAGTCTCCCGTGGAAGTGCTCCCTGCGATGCCGACTTGGGAGCAGATCAGGTTGTGCTTTCCGATCGAACAATTGTGCCCGATCATGACGAGGTTATCGATCTTCGTCCCGGCTCCGATGCGCGTCGCACCGTAGGTTCCTCGATCGATGGTGGTGTTCGCACCGATCTCGACATCCTCTTCGATTTCAACCCAACCCAACTGCGATGTGGAAACATGTTTGCCGTCGACCATCTTGTACCCGAAGCCGTGAGCGCCAAGGACGCAATTGGCATGCAGGGTAACACGATCTCCAACGATGGTTCCAGGATAGAGGACAACTCCTGGGAAAATCTGGCAATCGGAGCCGATCTTGCAACCCTCCATGATCGTCGCTCCCCGATGAATGTGGGTTCTCTCTCTGATCGTGCAGCTCTCTCCTACTTGGGCAAGCCCTTCCACGATGGCGCTCGGGCTGACGTTTGCCCCAGGGGAGACGATCGCGCGAGGGTCGATTCCAGTGGCTCCTTTGACGATGACGTGGGGGCGGAACATCGCGCAGATCGTGGCGAAAGCCTCGTGTGGGTTTGCAACGACGATTTGAGGGATCGCAACGTCGGGAAACGATTGCCGCGTTACGCAGGCCGCAGCTTGAGAAGCTTGCAATTTCGGAAGATGTTTTTCGTGGTCGATGAGAGTGATATCCCCCGGTTTCGCGTCGGCGAGGGGGGACGCACCAGTAATCTTAGCCCCTTGGTCACCACTCTTAGAGCGGGCAAAGAGTTCTCCTTGAACACGGTTTGCTAGCGTATCTAGGTCGACGAAGGTCATCGTAAGTTCCTGAACAGGCTGTAGGCTTGAGGCTATAAGATCGAGGTAGGGCGATTCAGCAGAAGTGACTCTACCAAAGGCATGTCGGGCGATACAAGCCCGACGCGGTAGTTCAAGAGACCTCGAAGGAGTAAGAACCACGAATCAATCAGGCTTGAGGGGTGAGGCTTGAGACTTGAGGAAGAGGGGGGAGGAAGGACTTGGCCGACGTTTTTGGTAGCCCCGGTAGGGCAACGCTGTGAAGCATTTTCCCCTGGGAAATGCTTCTTGTCTGGATGGGGCTTGTCCCCACCGGACACCGCTTTGGCGTCCTAACACGGGTATGTGCTGCCATCGCTGCGCGATTGAAAACCGGAAGCAATCCCAGGAAACAACCAGAGGTTTCAGCAGCTGCTCCAGCAGCGGCGACATTCAATGCTCTGTTCGATATCATTGCCACTCAACCGAGAATGGATTGATAGCTCCGAACACAGCACAGTGTGTCCCTGGAGCTCCTGCACTTCAAGCAACAATTTTCAATCGATGGAAATAGAAGATAGGAACCGTTTTTGATGGGAATTTCATACCGAAAGAACTGGCGCACCTCCGTGAGCTCCTCAACGAAAACCATCGTCCCTTAGCAGAGCGTCGCGTTCATCTTCCTAACGTTGAGGAGGTACGTATTGATTTAGATTCTAAGTTACAGAGTACTTTCCGTGCAGCATGGAATGAGGGAGGCAAAACATTCGTTTTGTCCTGGCTTGAGAAGCAACCGAAGATTGACTCGAGTTACGAACAGTGGGTTCTGTGGTCCTTAGCCGAATTGATGCAGGGGGGAGCAAAAGAGTGCGATGCAGGGGTTTTCAGAGTTTTAGCCCCAACGCAGTCCCCTTTGCCAGAAGAATTGCACGACTTCAGCACGGAGGCATTTCTTGCAAAACTAGATTCGGAAGGAGATGCCATCGCATATGCGAACCGTGTTTCCGAGAAAGAAAAAACCCGACTTATAAAACTTGGTCGTCAAATGAAGGAGAGAAAGCACTCGCTTCTCATTTTTGACTACATTCAAAATAATCCGCTAACCGAGTCAGAGCACTCTCGTTGGTTGTACTATTTCCTTGGGGCCTTGGACTTCATGGGGATAGAATTTGATTGAGTTCAAACGATGCTTCATTTCGTCCGTTTGGGGGTGATTTCGCCGTTGGCGAGAGGGAGAGAGCCAACATAAAGAGCGCGGATGACTTGCGTCATGTGTTCCAATTCCAATCGCTCCCATTCGTCGTTTACTTGGTGGTAGTCACCATGGAGGGATCCCGCTGAAAAGCTGTGGGCTACGACTCCTTTTTGGACAAAGGACCAGTTATCGCTCGACCGATAGAGCATCGGGCTGAACTGGGGATGTTCGAAGATCTCATAGCCC
Organism: uncultured Pirellula sp.; assembly: GCA_964394065.1. Lineage (GTDB taxonomy): Bacteria > Planctomycetota > Planctomycetia > Pirellulales > Pirellulaceae > JBKCUI01. The sequence goes on from CAYMXM010000112.1 coordinate 4,484, forward strand.
CACTCCTCAGCGGCGCGTCTCATAAGAGGCCCGAGATCGGATTCGTTCCAACCGGTGACCCATGTTTTGTTACGGGCACCATCTTCAGGACGGCCGATCATCTCGATGTTGATGTTAGCCGCGATATTTTTCAACGGCCATGAAGGACGTTCGACATAGGCTTGCGATCCTAGTAACCCGACCTCCTCCCCCCAAAAAGTCATGAACAAAAGGGTGCGCCTGGGGCGAATAGCTGACTTCGCATATGCGTCCGCGAGGGTAAGGACTGCAGTTACTCCCGAGGCGTCATCGTCGGCGCCGTTGAAAATACGGTCTCCCTCCCCCTCGATCGAACCGAGATGGTCGAGGTGGGCCGAAAAGAGGATCCCTTGTTTGGATAGCTCGGGATCGCTTCCGGGGATGACGCCGATCACGTTTCTCATCGGGCGAGTGGCGATTCTTACCGGCGGAACATCGACCCTAATCTTCGGCGTTAAATCCAACTGGAGAGAAACGACCAGTATGGGAATGTTGATATCGTTGCGTGGCTCAAGGCGCGGACGACTTTGCCAGTTGATGGCCTGCTGGTGCCATTCACTATCGGCGGAGGCCTTGAGAATTAGCCCCTTGGCCCCTGCCGCTTCCAATTTTTGTGCTAATCGAGCCAACTGCGAATGGGCTCTCTGAGCTTTCGCCGTAGTTTCCCATTCCGCGACGACAAATGTCGAGAGGGTTCCCCAATCGTCCGGCTTGTCTGGGTTGATGGTCTTCCATTCCCCCGAATAGGAAACGTGCTCGGTCGAGGCTCCGAGAATACCAAAAAGGAGGTGCGTCTCTTCTCCGAGGCTGAGAGTAGCACTCTCGGGTGGGTACTTGAGAGGGAATTCGGTGATGTGATAGTAGGTGCCGTTGTCTCCCCCTGACTGCATTCCTACCGATCGAAATCGGGAGGCGACATAAGCAGCTGCGATATCGAATTCGGAAGACCCGGTACCGCGCCCGGCGAGTTCGTCGCTAGCTAGAAACGAAACGGTAGCTGCGATCGAGGATTCTGTAATTTGTTCCGTTCCGCTGGGAAGCTCTCGTTTGGGGAGAGTCGATTCTTGAGCGCGAAGAGCGGGGGTTAGCAGGGTGGTAGAAAGTAGAAGTAGAGATGCCCACAGGTGAGTTCGCGTCACGTGAAATGATGTCCTTTGCGCTGAGTACGATCGATCGGATCGCGTCTCAACTAGTTATTGTTGTCTAACACTTCTACCCCTCAGCGCCAGGCCTGGCGCAGCGGCGCGAATACAAGGTATTTGGGCTGTTTGGCCGACGCGTAAGCGAGGCCTGAAAATCACAACCCGTGGCGTAAGCGAGGGACAGCGCGGGAAACTAGGCATCTTATCCAAGGTCTCATAGCACGCCCTTCGTGCCTCGCAGGCTTAGTTATCCCAGGCTGTGGCCACGTTCACTCGCGACGCTGTCCCTTGCTAACGCGTCGGGTTGTGATGGGAGGGACGCTTTGCGTCCCTCCCTAGCGCCCATACATACACCTCTCCCCAAAAAATTACCCCCCCGCCAAGAGTTCTTTGACCGCCTCTTCTCTCGTTTTCTTATTGCTCGCTAGAAGTTTTTCTGCCACATCTCCAGCGATGGTTTGGAAGTACTCGCTACGTTGCGTTTCATCGAGATATCCCTTGGCATAGTAGAATTGAATCTCACCTAGTTTCGCAATCTTCGATAGCCCTTCGTCGGCGAGGAGACGAGGAATCCGGCTCTTAATAATGCCGTCTGGGGTGAGATTTGCTGGGATGGGGTAGAGGAGTTCGGTCTCGGTCAGCCGATCCACGACCGGTTTCAGCGCAGAATTCACTCCGTCGTCCTCTTCTTTCTGCAGAGCTCTCGCAACGTTGACGTTGGTGAGCTGCCTTACACTGGCAACGACTTTAGTCTCTTTGATATCGTCTGCAACTGTAAGGATCTTCCCTTTCGCAGTGTTGGTGACAACACCATTGCGACGGTTCAATGACACGTCGACCTCAAAGAAAACCAGGAGGTCATAGCCACTGTCGTAGGCTTGCTGAAGTAGTTTGCGCTGTTCTCCTTCCCCGATGAAATCGATGCAGGGGCCGATCGGAGTGATTCCTTCTGCCAACTTGAAGTCTTCAGGAACAAGGTTGGGAATCTGTTGGGCAGGAACTCCTCCATACGGCATGGGAAGCACGGAAGGGTCGCCAGGCATAGGAGTTTCCCCAGGGTAGACTTCCCCAGGGTAATCATTTCCGACATCCGTTTCTGGAGAGATTTTCCCGGGGATTAGGGTACCGTTGCTAGCCGCACCTGCGATCGCCCCAACGGCGGGGCCTCCCCCGCTTTGGAAGTGAAAGAAACGGGGACCAGCATCAGGAATGTAACCATCTCCCGCTCCGTTATACCCCGGCATTCCAAGACCAGCACCAGGGCCGATTGCTCCGAAGTTACGGATCCCTTTGAACGAATTCTCTTGAAAAGCTAGGGTCCACTTTCCTTCACGATGCAACGTTCCCATGGCCGTCATCAATTCGGTGGCGAGTTTCCCCGCAGCCTTGGTGAGTGGTTTCATCGCTTCGGCGGGGGAACGAACCGATCCAAGCATATTCATATTGTTCGAGATCATTCCTCCTCCCATGGAGTAGTCCTCGGTATAGACAGGAGAGTCCATACCACCACCACCTCCTCCTCCTCCGCCACCCGGCATGATTGCTTGGAGCTCCGTCCCGATCGGCTTCAGGTCGGTTAGTTTGGCGGGGTTGTCAACACGCATGCCAACAGCAATCCGAACGCCGAGCGCTGGGCGCTTCGCAGCGGGGTTCCAACGATACTTATTCGCTATATCGACAAGGTCCGATTCATCCCCCGTCAAGGCGACTGCATTCAAGAGATCGAATGCGCGAAGCGTGTTTCCCGACTCAAACGCGAGAACCGATCGCTCCTTCAAAGTAAGTGGTTTAGGAGCTGGAAGCCTCCGTTGCTGTTGAGGCATCTGATAAGGAGCCCCTCCTGGGGCGCTCCCATCAACATCGGGTGGGACATACTCGTCCTTCGCCGGAGCACTCTCTCCCGGCGCTTCCCCCGGATATTCTTCCTCGACCGAGGGGGGAACGTAATCATCCTTCGCCGGAGCACTCTCCCCCGGGGCTTCTCCTGGGTAGCTTTCTCCAGGATAGCTTTCTTCAGGGCTCGACTTTGCAGGGGAGCTAGCAGCAACCGTGTCCTGTTGTTCAGGCTTCTTGCCACCGCATCCCGCCAATCCGAGCGTGGCAATCAAGACACATAAACAAGGCAATAGACGCCGCATGATTCAACTCCGCTAAATAAACTTTTCTAGTACTCGCGCGAACAAGGTGCCGCGCGTGAACCTCCCATTATCGATCGTCGCACAGGAAATGTCTACTGTATGACCGGCCGGTTCTGCCATGCCTCAGGAAGAACAGGGGGAAGAACCACGAATCGAACGAATCTTACCAAGAAAGGCTTGAGGGGTGAGGCTTGAGACTTGAGGAAGAAGAGGGGTTCGCCGTTAGCCTTGACCGGGGTTCTCCACGCCCATCGCTTCGCTCTGAGCGTGCCACCCCTTAACCAGTGCCTCTACTTGCCAGTGCCACCACCCAGTGCCACCCCTTGCCCTGCTCTTCTCTTCCTGAAGTCTGAAGCCTGAAGTCTGCTCAGCCTTTGCTTTCCATCTGCGCGATTTCATCTTGGAAATCGAGAGGTTGTTCGCCACCGTCGAACGGATCGGCCCCCTCTTCGTCCACTTCTTCTTCCTCGTCCGGTTCACCCTTCTTTTTCTTTTTCTTCTTCTTTTTCTTAGCCTTCGCCGGTTTGGCCGGCTTGTCCGGTTTCGGTTTCTTCGGACGGGACTTGATCGCAACCACGATCACCGCAACGATCGCCCCCAACATCAGGGCCAACCAAAAATAAGGTAACAGCGGAAGGAGGAAACTCATCAGGGTGCCAATCGAAAGGGCAAGTGGTACGGATCAGACTCGCAGTTCAATTCAGGACGCTTATCTCTAACCCTAATCCCCGATTACCCAAGCTTCAAGTTGACAAAAACGAGTTTCCTTGCGAAGATACCAAGCCCGAGGCTTTTGTATAAGTTTTTTCGATTTTGGGAACCTTTAGGTTCGCTGGAGTTCACTGTGCCGAATATCAAGAGCGCCAAGAAGCGACTTCGTCAATCCCTAGAGCGACGAGCTCGCAACCGTGCTGCGAAGAGTCAATTGAGAACCGCGATTAAGAAGCTGCGAGATGCGGTAGCAGCGAAGAACTTTGACGATGCGAAGGAGCGATTCAGCAGCCTTTGCAAACTACTTGATCAAACCGCGTCGAAGAAGATCATCCATGTGAACAAAGCTGCCCGCACGAAGAGCCGCTTGAACGCGATGATCAAAAAGGCATCGACGCAAGCAGCAGCGTAGAGCGAGCTGGTTCTGGGGTGGCCTGATGCATTGGTGATGAGGGGGCGGACGCGAAGCGTCCCCCCATCACAACCCGTGGCGTAAGCGAGGGATAGCGTTGCGAGTGAACGCGGCCCGTGTCGGGAATATCTCAAGGCGCCGGGTGGTACACCCCTGAGGCACGAAGGGCGTGCGGTGAGATCTTGATAGGATGCTTGGTTGCCAGCGCAGTCCCTCGCTTACGCCACGGGTTGTGATTGCGGACACCTCCATCGGAGACAAATCGGATCGGGGAGCGGACAAATCAACACCAACCTCTGGACCCTATCCACCGCCTCTACCCCTCGAAGCTACCGACTTACGAGCTTTCTCCGCCGATCGCACATTCTGTACCGATCGACTCTCAGCTCGGGCGAGACGCCCGTGCCACTTGGCCTTAAGGCGCTAACCCGGTATCCCTACGCTCATTTCTCCGTCTCCCCGAGAGGAGCCTTCGCAACTCCGGGCGAGACGCCCGGGCCACATTCAGGAAACGCCCCTATTCCCAAGGACAAATGCTTCACAGGGTTACCCCCGGAGGCCGAGTTCGTTTGTCATTTCCAGCCTCGTTGGGTTCCGCGTTGGGCAACCCAGTGGGATGTGCTGAAGGACCAGATCACACGCCCTAACCCCTTGGAAACTTGCACTATTTTCTATGCGTTTCCCAAGCGCACCCCAGGCTTTTTGTCCGTTGGCTACTTGCTCTGCGGTCCGGAAACCAAATACCGGACCCTTCGTGCCGCTGTGGATCTCGTCGAGGGGATTGCGAGGGGGCAAGGTTCCCAAGCAATCGTTTGCCAAGCCTTTTCCGAGAGGCTGACCGAACGGCTCATGAACCGGTGGGGGTATGTGCGACATGCGTTGAGTTTAGGGCCGAATCACTACATCCGTCGGCTGGGGTAATTGCTAGCACCCAAAGCTTTTACATATCTTTGACAGATCGAAGACAGCCCTCGTACATGGCAAATGGTGGAGATTCGTTATTCTTTATAGCGAAATCACACGGAACCGCGACCTGCCGGGAGTTCCCCTTCTGACAGATCCGAGCATAGCCCCCAAACTCGATTGACGAAGGACTAGTCTAAGGATGAAAAGCACGACTCCCTCCCATGAAACGAGCGCTCAGGCCAAGAACCACCATCCTGGCAATTTGGTCGCTCCAGTTCAGCCAAAAGTAGATGAACTGGGAAGTGTTCAGCAGAAATCACCCGCTGGCGGAAAGAAAGCTTCGCCGTTCCCCGAGGTCTACCACATCCAGTGGGCAGCTTCGGCGTGGCTTATCGCCCTCCACGTCGGTGCGTTGTTCGCCCCGTGGACCTTCACTTGGTCCGGTCTCTTCCTGGCGCTTTTCCTCCACTGGGTCAACGGTAGCTTAGGAATTTGCCTCGGTTATCACCGTTTGCTGACCCATACCGGGTTGACGATGCCGAAGTGGCTTGCGAATTCTTTCGCATTCATGGGGGTACTCGCTGGGGAAGGTGGCCCGATTTCGTGGTGTGCGAACCACCGCAAGCACCACGCCTATAGCGATCAGCCTGGCGATCCTCACTCACCGCACGATGGCCCTTGGTGGGCTCACATGTTCTGGCTTGCGTTTACCACCCACGGTGGAGATTTCAACGCTTACACCAAGAAGTGGGTTCCGGACTTGCTCAAGCAACCGTTCCTCGTCACTTTGGAGAAGTGGTTCTTGCCGATCCATATCGCCTTTGGCGTGTTGGTAACAGGTGCAGGGTATTTGATCGGCGGCCCAACGCTGGCTGTTTCTTGGTTGGTATGGGTCATCTGCGTTCGCATGGTAGCGGTCCTTCACACCACATGGTTTGTGAACTCTGTATCGCACATGTTCGGGTATCGCAATTATGAGTGCAGCGACGACAGCCGCAATAACTGGTGGGTCGCGATCATCGCCTACGGAGAGGGATGGCACAACAATCACCACGCTCATCCTCGCTTGGCGCAACACGGTCACAAGTGGTGGGAGTTCGACGCGACCTATGCCGTCATCCGTCTCCTCCGCGCCGTTGGCTTGGCCAAGGATGTCGTCGATCTTAAGAGCATGGAAGACAAGAAAAGAAAGCACGCCGAAATTTCGGGGTAGTTAAGCTAAGCTTTCGTCTGATCTAAGCTACGTGGCCCGGGCGTCTCGCCCGGAGTTACCTTCGCACTCTGATTCGCTTCTTGTCCGACTGGGGCTCGTCCCCGTCGGACACCGCTTTGGCGCCCTAGCACGCGCCGCGCTTTTAGAGTTCTGCTCCCCTCGCCCCTTTTAGGGGAGAGGGGTCGGGGGTGAGCTGACGCATCGGTGGTAAGGGGGCCAAATATTGGTGGCACCATTTTAGGGGCGAAACTCTGACGAAGTTTTATTTGCTACCCAGGTAGGGATTGTCCCAACAGGAATCGGTTTCCTCTTAGCCCGGAGCGACGGTCTTATTTTGGGTCAATAACCGAATCGCAAAATTGGT
>CAYMXM010000113.1:0-11308 GCA_964394065.1 uncultured Pirellula sp.
TTGGCCCTGGAGCCAAAAAAATTTCGACTGCCTGACTTGTGTGGTACAACGAGCCTAAAAGGGGCGAGGGGAGAAGAACTCTAAAAGCGCGGCGCCTGCTAGGGCGCCAAAGCGGTGTCCGACGGGGACGAGCCCCGGTCGGACAGGAAGGGAATCGACGGAACGAAACTTGCGCAAACCTAAATCCCCACAACACCAACTTTTTGATAGCCCAGGTTTGCCCCACGTATAGCTACTTCAGGGGGCGTGCCACCCGACGCTTGAGATATTCCCGACAAAGGCTATGTACACTCGCGACGCTGTCCCTCGCTTACGCCACGGGTTGTGATGGAAACGTGATTTAGCATGGAAAGCCGAATTGGAGATGGTCGGAGCGACCACTTCACACACCCTGCAAGAACTCAACACTCAACACTCAATGCTCACTACTCACTACTCACTACTCACTACTCACTACTCACTACACAATCAACTCTCGGATTGGATCGACGTGTTCGACTCCGACGAGCTTTTGATCGAGGCCGCTGTAGAAATAAGCGAGCTTGTTGGGATCGAGCCCTAGTTGCGTGAGAGCCGTTGCGTGGAGATTGCGGACGTGAAGCGGACGCTCCACCGCTTCCGCGCCCAGTTCGTCGGTCGTTCCTACCGATTGCCCACCCTTGATCCCACCACCTGCCATCCACATCGTGAATCCATAGGAGTTGTGATCTCGACCCGTGCTCGCTTGATATTCGGCGACAGGCTGACGTCCGAACTCTCCTCCCCAGATCACGAGGGTGCTGTCGAGGAGTCCGCGTCGTTTGAGATCTTTGAGGAGCGCAGCAACAGGTTTGTCGGTGTTGCCAGCATGCAAATTATGATTCGTTTCTAAATCACCATGCGCATCCCAGTTGTCATCGTTATGCGACCCACCTGAATACAACTGAATGAATCGCACTCCCCGCTCGACCATCCGGCGGGCGAGCAAGCAACGGCGTCCAAAATCATCGGTACGTGGTTGACCCACGCCGTAGAGGTCGAGCGTTTCTTGCGTCTCTTGCGAAAGATCGACAACCTCGGGGGCGGACTGCTGCATCTTGAACGCGAGTTCATAGCTTCGAATTCTCGCCGCTAACTCGGAATTGCTCGCTCGTTGTTGCAAGTGGGCCTCGTTGTTTTCGTTGATCGCATCGATCAACTCACGCTGCAGTTCTCGCGAGACTCCTTCGGGAGCTTCTAAATCTAATAGGGGTGCCCCCTTGGCGCGCAGCACCGTACCTTGGAGACTTGCCGGCATGTAACCGCTCGACCAATTCTTAGCACCGCTGATCGGTCCACCCGTCGGGTCTAACATGACCACGTAGCCGGGTAGGTCTTGGTTTACCGTCCCGAGTCCGTAGTTGACCCACGAACCCATCGAGGGGGAGCCACTCAAAATTTTGCCTGAGTTCATCATCAACATAGCCGAGCCATGGATCGGGGAGTCGGCTGTCATTGAATGGATGAACGCGATATCGTCGACGCATTCTCCGACGTGAGGAAAGAGATCGCTCACCCATTTGCCACATTCACCGTACTGCTTGAACTTCCAGCGTGGCTCGACGATCCGTCCTTCGTTTCGGTGCCCTCCTCGGCCAAAGGTTTTGACGGCGATCGTTTTGTTGTCCATCCCAACCATGTTCGGCTTGTAGTCAAACGTATCGATATGACTAGGTCCACCGTACATGAAGAGGAAGATCACCGACTTCGCCTTCGCAGCTCCTTCGGGGAGGTAGGCGTTGGGTGTCGGCGTTTGACTTCCCATCGCTTGCTGAAAGAACCCATCGGCGCTCAAGAACGAACTCAGGGCGACCCCTCCGAATCCGCAACCGGTTTGCCATAGAAACTCGCGGCGTGTCCGTCCACAAAAATTTTGCTTGCTCATTCGTGATTTCTTATTTTGAGGGAGAGGCTATGGACTGTATGGCCGACGCGTAAGCGAGGCCCGAAAATCACAACCCGTGGCGTAAGCGAGGGACAGCGCTGGCAACCAAGCATCCATCCAATGTATCACAGCACGCCCGTCGTGCCTCAGGGGCGTGCCACCTGGCGCCTTGAGGTATTCCCGACAAGGATTACGTTCACTCGCGACGCTGTCCCTCGCTAACGCCACGGGTTGTGATGGGGGGAAGCTTCGCGTCTGCCCCCTTAACACCGATGCTTCAGACCACCGGAGGGGAGGGTGACTTCCACTTAGTTTGTGTTGGTATGGTAAATTCAAATCTACGGCTCGCGTTAATCTAGGTAGACGAATTCGTTGCTGTTCAACAGCACAAGGCAGTACTCTCGCAGCGCTTCATCTTCGGTTAGTGAAAATTTCTGTTGCAGTACCTTGATTCGGTTCACCATCCGCTCCAATTCGGATGAAGCGGCAGGGCGTTTGAAAACCGTTTCGATCGCCAGCTCGACCCGTTCTTCAAGACTCTGCGCATTTCTCTTGATCTGTTCGGCCAATTGCGTGGCATGCTTTTGAATAAAGGAGCCGTTGAGCATATTCAACGCTTGTGCGGCCTGGGTTGTTAAGAACCGTGCCTCGCAGGTGACGTCGGTCTCTGGATAATCGAAGACGGAGAGTTCGGGGGGAACCAACGAACGCTTGATATGGATATAGATACTTCGACGGGATTTTTCCAGCTCCGTCGATTGGCTCCAACCCTTTCCGGGAACGCTTTGCGTTGCCTTAACCGCGTCGGAAACGTCGGGGTAGATACTTGGGCCGAATTTGGAATACTCGATCCGTCCAGAGACCGCGAGAACCGCATCTCGCAATTCTTCTGCGCTGAGTCGTCTCGCATTGAAACGGGCAAAGCAATCGTTTTGTGGATCCCGCTCGATCATCTCCTCCGAGGCAAAGCTGCTTTGGCGGTAGGTTTCGCTCATCAACATCAGCCGATGAAGTGGCTTCATGCGCCAATCGTTTCGAACAAGTTCCTGCACCAGGAAGTCGAGCAATTCGGGATGGGTGGGAGGATCTCCCATCTGTCCGAAATTGTTAGCGGATCGAACGATCCCCCGTCCGAAATGATGTTGCCAAATCCGGTTGACGATCACGCGCCCTGTCAGCATGTTGTCGTCCGCAGTAAGCCATTTTGCGAAAACGATTCGCCTTCCTGCTGTCGCGGCCCCTTCAGGGGGAGGGGAAATCGTCGGGGGCGTCTGCTGGAATATCTTCGGGAATCCAGGTTCGACGGCATCCCCTTCGGCATGGGGTGAGCCTCGGAGCATGACGAATGTTTTGGGAGGTGCGGGATCGCAAGTCGCTAGCCCGAGTCGATACTCCATCGGGAGCCCCTTGAGCTGCCGACTGAGGGAATTCAGTTTCTTTTGAAGCTCCTCGTACTTCGTCCAATCCGATTCACCTAGGTGATCTTTCAGTTTCGCCTTGAGAACCTTATCTCGATCAGGGCTTTTCGCGGCCACCTTGTCTTCCTCCGACATCGCTCCGATTCCGATCTCTTCGATCGTTCGACGTTCGGCGTGGACGCCTTCCATCGCTTGTGCGAGATCCTTTGCTTTTTGCAGAATCTCTGGCCTCGATACGTTGATCTGGGAGTTCGTTTGCTCGTCCCTTCGGGCTCCGTACGAGGTGACGTCCCTTAGGAAGGCGACGAGCTGATAGTAGTCGGCAGCAGGAATCGGATCGATCTTATGGTCGTGGCATCGGGAGCAGTTCAAGGTAAGCCCGAGCATTCCTTGTCCGATCGTCGTAACGAGGTCATCGTACTCATCGTAGCGGGCTTGCGCGGGATCTGCAGGTTCGTCGTCCCAGATACCAAGCCGATAGAACCCAGTTGCGGTCAAAGACTCCAACGATGGGTTCTCGATCTCATCCCCAGCTAATTGTTCGATGAGGAACTGGCGATAGGGTTTATCGGAGTTCATCGATTGGATGACGTAATCGCGATAGTGCCAAGCGTTGGGTTTGAGGCTATCCCGTTCGAAACTGTTTGTCTCTGCGTAGCGAACAACATCAAGCCACCCACGGGCCATTCGTTCCCCGAATCGAGGGTCGGCGAGGAGCGAATCGACGATTCGTTCGTAGTGCTCATCGGACGGATCGGCCGCAAAGGACTCGACAACTTCGGTTTCCGGGGGGACCCCAAGGGTATCGAAATAGAGCCGACGGATGAGGGCTCGCGGTTCGGCTCGACCGGAAGAATGCAGTCGGGCCTTCTCCCATTCCTTTGCGATGAAGCCATCGATCGGATTCAGGGGTGGCTGCGAATCGCTGAACCGAACAGTCTCGGGAACGTCCGGATTGGAGAGTGGGTTAAAAGCCCAATGGGTTTTGTACTCGGCCCCCGACTGGATCCAGGCCTTCAAAAGTTCGACTTGGGATTCGGTAAGCCCCTCCCCTTCGGGGGGCATTCGTTCAGATGGGTCTTGGCTTAGGACTCGAGCGATCAAAGGGCTCGAATCGGGGGAGAAGGGAACGATCGCCGGCTCGCCACTGTCTGCCTCCTGCGTAGCCAACTCAAACTCATGAAGCCCCAATCCCGATTCCTTGGTTTCCGTCCCGTGGCAGGAATAGCAGTTTTTCGCAAGGATCGGGACGATTTCACGGGCGAAATCGACTTCGCGCTCTGGAACTGCAGGGCTGGCTTCCCCCTCGTTCGCCAAGAGTGGTTTTTCCCCCGGAATGAAGTTCACACTCGTCCAACCAACAAGGCATCCAAGGACGGCGACTAAGAAAGGAGTATGCGCCGACGGGAGTCTGCTGCAGTAGAACTTCATAGGTAGGGATGATTTGGTATTTGTAGGGACCACGGAACACACCGGAAGGTACTATGCATTCTACTTATCCCTTCAGGGAAAGCATAGTAGCGGAAAGGGGCGAACCCTCTGACAGGCTTGAGGGGGGCGGCTTGAGGGGTGAGGAAGAGGGGATGCCATTTAACCGCAGAGAACGCAGAGGGGCGCAGAGGATAAAATCGAAATAGTTAGGAATCCGCTCCCCTCGCCCCTCTCCCCGAAGCGGGGCGAGGGGAGCAGATATCAAAAACGCGGCGCGATCTAGGGCGCCAAAGCGGTGTCCGACGGGGACGAGCCCCGGTCGGACATGAATCGAATCAGAGAACGAAACTTGCGCAAACCTAAATCCTCACAACACTAACTTTTTGACAGCACAGGCTTGCGCCTTTCACTTTGTAACTTCTCTCAACCCAGTTAGGTTTTCCTCAAGTCGTTGTTGGGCATCGTGATCGGTGTGGTTCAGAATACCGATTGGTCCCCGATAGCTCGATTCAACGATCGTTTGGAAAACTTTTCTATCCTGGTCTCCTTCTCCGATGATCAAGATCTTTTTTCCCTTGGCCTCCCCGTTCGTTTCCATCCCGTTGACGTTCAGGACCAAGAGGTGTGGAGCGAGAAGTTCGAGTACTTGCGGAAGCCGATGTAGCTGGTCGTGCGCATGATGAAGGTTATAAACGATTCCCACGTTGGGGCGATCGATTCCTTTCATGAGCTTCAACAGGTTTTCTGGTACACCAAACCAACCGCCGTGATTGTAGAGTCCCAGCGTGCATCCAACCTCAGCCCCTGCATCGGCAATTGCCCGAAGCCTCTGTACCTCGGATTCGATGAAGGCTTTTTCTGCCTCTCCTGTAAGCGTGGGATCCCCTCCCCCGGTCACCCATAACTGCGGTGCAACATTTTGCTTTTTAAAGATCTTGAGAATAGATTTAGCTTCGTCGTTCAATCGACCTGGGAACCACCAAGCGATGATCTTGATTCCCTGTTTTCGCGTCTCTTCGATCTCCTCCTCGAACGTGGGGATATGCTCCGCTCGATAGTCGTACGCGAATTGGGTGAACCCCAACTCCCGAAGCATCTTCGCGCGCTCAACAGCACTTCTCTTCTTTGCGTCGAAGGGAACAATGCACCAAGCGACTAGGTTCTCCTGTCGGAAGAGATTCGCCTTGGAGTCCAGATCCCGGACTGGCGAAGGGGGAATTGGAACAGCCCCTTCCCCTTGAGCTTGAACAGAACCGCTGAGCATCGCAACGATTGCTATGCAAATCCACGGAAGGTGTTTGAATTCGCTTATGATGAACATCGGATGGAAACCTCTTTTAGGGCCGTGCGTGAGTTCCCATCATTGTAGCAGGTAGCGAGATGTTTCTAATCGTGGTCCGGGCGCCTCACCCGAGTATCCCTTTTAACCGCAGGGAACGCAGAGATTCGCAGAGGAGAACTACTCAAGGATTAGTTTTGCATCCTCTGCGTCACTCCGCGTTCTCTGCGGTTCAATGCCAGTCCCCTGCGCCTCAGTCATCGAGTCGGTCGGAGATGATGTTGGCATTGTTCGGGTCAACGTGCAGTTCGCGCTTCTGACCGTCATGAATCACTTCGATTTCCCAATATCGACTCTCAAAGGAAACCTCTTCGAAGTCCTTGTACTTGCTCGTCTCCGATAGTTTCTGCAACAGCTTCGATAGCAACATGGCGTCTTCACCCGGTACCTTGTCCGCATCATCGCGATGTTCCGAAAGAATCTTCCCAGTTTCCGCGTCTACCCGGAGTTCAAGGGATTCTTTTCCCTTGCGAACCTCGACTTCCCAGTCCCTTCTATCCAATGAAAGCTCGGAGAAGGGGCCGTATCCGTCCGATTCAAGTTGCTTCACGATCTCTACGAGCGGAAGTGTTTTCCCTTCGCGACTCAGGCTTGCTTCTTGGAGGTTGGCCGTCGCGCCGACGGGAATGAGTGTGGCTAGGAGCAACGAGGAAAGAGCTAGAAATTTCATACTGGGTTCCCTATTGATTGGAGTTGTGAGTTGCGAATGAACGCAATCGCGTTGCGATTTCAATTTCCTTCGCCAATCCTAGGGGGAGGTGATAACGCTTTCATGAAGCGAATCTAAAATTTGCTTTATCTAGGGAGTCGCAAGGTAAACGTACTGCCGACTCCTTGCTCGCTTTCGCAACGGAGAGTTCCATGAAGAAGATTCGCAATGCGACTGGCAATCGATAGCCCCAACCCTGTTCCTGAGATCCCCAATCGCCGCGCCTCGCTTGTTCGGAAGAAAGGATCGAACAAGTTTGGAATGTCCCGGGCTGCGATGCCGTTCCCACAATCCGTAACCCTAATCTCCGCGAACTCTCCATCGGCTGAAGTTTGCACGCGAATCGGAGTCCCCACTCGACTGTACTTCATCGCGTTGAAAACGAGATTGTCGACAATTCGGCTCAAGAGAGCAGGGGTCGCTGACACGTAAACATCCGGGGGAATTCCATGTTCGATTTGAAGATCGTCCCTTCGAGGGTTCATTTCCCATACCGACCGATGTTCGTCAATCCATTCTGCCAACGAAACCTTGCGAAGCTGAATCGATTGGCCGTCCCCGTCGCTTCTCGCTAAAAACAACAACGATTCGACGATCTCTTGCAATGAACTCGCATCCGATTTCAGCAACTCTAAATTGGACTTATACTCCTCCGCCGTCCGAGGCCGTCGCAATGCAACTTCGATTTGTCCAAGCAGGATCGTTATGGGAGTTCGCAACTCATGGGCGGCGTTCCCAGCAAAACGCCTTTGCTGTTCATACGCGTTCTGCTGCCGGTCGAGAAGTCGGTTGAAGGAAGTCCCCAGTTCTTCCAGCTCGTCTTTGGTCTCCGAAAAAGTTAACCTTGCATCAAAGTCAGCACCTGAGATCGAGCTCGCTTGACTTGCCATTCCCCGGACGGGTTGCAGGGCCTTTCGAACCAACCAACGTCCTAAGACAGCAGCGATCCCCCAGCCGATAAGAGGAGGAATCGTTACCAACCACCCCAATCGCACCAAAATCGCATCCCGCTTGGAAGTGGGACGCCCCACAAAGACTGTCAATTGATCGAACTCATCCAACTCTCTCAGCAACCGATCAGGGCGGGGAGCGAATAGTCGCTGTTGCAACACAGTCCATCCTGGTAGCGATTTCACTTCTAGCTTGGATTGTTCTATGGCAACCGCAGGATACGTTAGAGAACCCATGAGGCTTAAGAACTCCTCATCGACCTTCCTCGACCGCTCAACAATCTGACCACCGTCCCCCAGGACAATCCATTGGATCTCACCAAACTCGTCCCTCCCTCCGATCTCGATAGAATGTTCCAAAGGCTGCCATTTCACTTCCGTTTCTTCTACCTCAGCAGCTGCTACTAGAGAACCGAGGGTCCCATGTAGTTCGTCCGCAAACTGGGAAACGATATGCTCCCGCGCGACGGTATAGAATGCGACAGAATAAATCGCCAGAGCCACGCCTAGCGTCGCAAGAAAGAATGCAGAAACGCGATCCGTAAGAGTCATCGTGCAAATTCTTTCACTAAGGAGCTGTCCCGAAATGACTTCTGTGTATGGTCACGCTTTTGGTAGCCCCGGGTAGGCAACGCTGTGAAGCATTTTTCTCTGGGAAATTGAATGTTTCTTGTCCGATCGGGGCTTGTCCCCGTCGGACACCGCTTTGGCGTCCTAGCTCGTCCTCTCATAACATCCCACCGTCCGGATGGGGCTTGTCCCCACCGGACGCCGCTTTGGTGTCCTAACGTCGGGCGTTCTTTCTACGCCGAAGGAAAGAGCGAACTTGGCTATGATTTCTAGCACTCCTACCCCTCACCCCCAGCCCCTCTCCCCGAAGCGGGGCGAGGGGAGCAGAGTTCTAAAGCGCATCGCGTTCTAGGACGCCAAAGCGGCGTCCAGGGGGGGACGAGCCCCCCCTAGACGGAAGCCAACAGGAAAACGCTAAGCACGCCTATTAACCCAAACCAACTTGGGCGAGGCGCCCATACCAACCCACTCCAAACCGGGAAGATATCTCGGGATAGTTCCTTAAACGTCCGTGGGTGACAATATATAGCCTTGCCCACGCCGCGTCTGGATAACCCTGGGACCATACTGCTCCAGTTTTCGCCTCAAATCCTTGATATGCACTTCTAGTGTATTGGAGAGGCCATCAAAGTTTTCGTCCCAAACCGTTTCATAGATTCTCGTTCGCGACAATACTCTTTCCGGGTTTCGGACGAACATCGTGAGAAGTGCAAATTCTTTCGCAGTCAGATCGAGCGGAACATCCCCTCTCGACGCGCGTTGCTGTGCTAGGTCGATGCGAATGTCCTGATACTCCAAACTCAAGGAATCGGTTTGCCCCTGCCGCCTGAGAAGATTCCGCACGCGCGCGAGAAGTTCTTCAAAAGCAAAGGGTTTGGTGAGATAGTCATCGGCCCCTGCGTCCAAACCGAGCACTCGCTCGGAGACCCCATCGCGCGCGGTCAGAAAAAGGACAGGAGTTGCTCGATTTCCCTGCTGGCGGAATCGTTTCAGAAGCTGCAATCCATCCTCTCCAGGCAACCACCAATCCAATATCACCAAATCCCAGTGCTCGGATTGCAACCTCATCCAACCTTGTCTTCCATCTTCCGCATGCGAAACCGAGTACCCCTCCTCGCTTAGACCTCGCACCAGAAAATCCGCAATCCGCGGCTCATCCTCAACAATTAAAATCCGAACACTCATGCAGGGGCTCGCTAGACGATCTCGACAAAACGGAACATACAACCACAACCTTCATTGTTGGTGATTCAATATAAGCAATCCATGTGCCGTAGATAAAGTTTTCTTTATGGAGTGGGTTTCATGCTCTAGCCAGGGCTGACGCATCGGTGGCAAGTGGGAGGACGCGAAGCGTCCCCCATCACAACCCGTGGCGTTAGCGAGGGACAGCGTCGCGAGTGCACGTGGCCCTTAGCCAGAGAATATTCGAGCGCCGGGTGGCACGTTCCTGAGGCGCGAAGGACACGTTGCGATACCTTGCATGGGATGCCTAGTTTTCACTCCTATCCCTCGCTTACGCCACAGGTTGTGATTTTCGGGCCTCGCTTACGTACGCGTCAGCCTTGCCCCTCAATTCTCACTCTGTGAAGAAGACTTTAATCTCGGTTCAGGGGAGATTTACTGAAAGATGCGATAGTTGTTTGTGCATGAACTCGTCACACAAACACATGGAGAACTTGTAAGATGTCCAACCTCATTCTTTTCGTCCAAGCAACCGCTGTCGTTACCGGTGCCATTCTACTGATCTCTTGTGGGGTTGGCTATCTAACCTGCCGAGCACACCAAGCCTCTCCAGTTCTGGGGCAAGAAGGAATGCGCATCAAACCTTCTGAACGGGATGCATCCCGTACAGCAACACCCTACAATGGAGGGGGACGTTTTCACTTGTTCCCCCTCTCTAAGGTTTAGAACGGCTCCGTGTCATGAAATTTGCAATCTGCAACGAGATCTTTGGCGATTGGCCTATGGAACAGGGCTTTGAGCTTGCTCGGAAGCATGGCTATACCGGGCTTGAGGTCGCTCCGTTCACGCTCGGTTCACGAGCAGATGAGATTTCGATAGCCACGCGGGAAGAAGTTCGCAGGTGCGCTGAATCGTTTGGGCTTGAGATCATTGGCCTTCATTGGCTTCTGGCCAAAACCGAAGGGTTTCATCTGACGACTGCCGATTTGCAAGTTCGCTCTCGCACCGCAAACTACTTGAAAGAACTGGCCGCTCTTTGTTCCGATCTCGGTGGAAATGTTATGGTCCTCGGCTCTCCTCTTCAACGGAACTTCCCAGAAGAGATGGGACATGCGAAAGCGATGGAGCATGCTGCCTCCGTTCTTACCGATGTCGTTCCTACTCTCGAACGATACGGAGTCCGCATCGCGGTGGAACCTCTCAGCCCCCAAGAGGGGAACTTTTTAAACTTCGCAGCCCAGGGGCGGGAGTTGATCGATATGATTGGAAGCGAGACGATTCATCTCCACCTGGATGTGAAAGCGATGAGCAGCGAAGGGACACCGATCGGCGATATCATCCGGGAAAACTCCGATATCCTAATCCATTTCCATGCCAACGATCCAAACCTCCTCGGCCCCGGAATGGGAGATGTCGACCAAGTGCCCGTGTTTCAAGCCTTGAAGGATATCGATTATCGAGGTTGGGTAAGCGTTGAAGTATTCGATTATAAACCTGGTGTGGAAACGATTTTGGAAACGAGCATGAAGAACATGCTAACTGCAATTGGTTAAGAACCTTTTCGAAATAACTTCCGTATTTTTAGTTTCGGCAAACGCCGTGTTTTAGATCTCCGCTCCCCTCGCCCTGGGGAGAGGGGCTGGGGGGCCTGACGCATCGGCGCGAACAAAAAGTGTTTGGGCAGTTTGGCCGACGCGTAAGCAAGGCCCGAAAATCACAACCCGTGGCGTAAGCGAGGGACAGCGCTTGCAACCAGACATCCACCCAAGGTCTCACAGCACGCCCTTCGTGCCTCAGGGACGT
>CAYMXM010000114.1:0-11276 GCA_964394065.1 uncultured Pirellula sp.
CCCCTCACCCCCAGCCCCTCTCCCCGAAGCGGGGCGAGGGGAGCAGAGATATAAAGCGCGGCGCGTGCCAGGACAGAAACACGGAAGTTATTTCGGGACAGTTCCTAAACTCGGTGGGGAGCCAGAAGCCGGCTGCCCCTCCCTGAGGCGCGAAGGGCGTGCTGTGATACCTTGGATGAGATGCGTGGTTGCCAGCGCTGTCCCTCGCTTACGCCACGGATTGACTACCCTTTCAAACAACGCTACGTTCACCCCTATGACCCTACCTTTCCAACTACCACCAGCCCTCGTCGATGCGATGGATGGACGACTTCAGTTCGCTTTGGAGCTTGCCCTCGCAGCAGGGAATGCCACGATTCCGTTCTACCGAGCGGATCAACTGCAAGTGGAACGCAAAAGGGACAAATCTCCTGTCACGGCCGCCGACAAGGCAGCCGAAACGCTCGCGCGGGAGCGAATTACCTCCCGTTTTCCCAAAGACGCGATCGTCGGCGAAGAGTTCGGGAATGTTGCCGGGCAATCCGAATACGAATGGATTATCGACCCCATCGATGGGACCAAAAGCTTCATCTCAGGAGTCCCTTTGTATTCCACCCTAGTAGGAATGACGACTCGTGGGGAACCTTCCATCGGTGTCATCTACATTCCCGTCCTCGGTGAACTTGTTATCGCAGGGAAGGGACTCGGCGCCTGGTATGGTGCCGCCAAACTCCCTGGCCTTGCGGGTGGAAACTGCAATGGGCAAGGAGGACCGATCGAGTTGACTCGGTGCCGAGTTTCATCACAAGCCAAATTAGAAGACGGTCTGTTCGTCGTTTCCCAAGTCGATAACTTCGAGATTCGCAATGCCGAGTCGGCATATAAAAAGTTGGAGTCGATGGCGTATGTGACTCGATCTTGGGGAGATGGATACGGTTACTTATTGGTGGCAACAGGGCGAGCTGAAGTCATGGTCGATCCGATCGTCAACCCTTGGGATATCGCAGCGGTCGCTCCAGTCATTCAGGAGGCGGGCGGACGGTTTTCTACTTGGGCTGGGGACTACGACATCCGAGTCCCCCATTGCCTCGGAAGCAACGGGCTAGTACACGAACAGGTGCTAGCCGAGTTGAAACCATATGCAAATTAGCCTCTCAACTCCTCAACAGGTAGCGGAACTGAAAGCTTGGTACTTGGAGACCCTCCTCTCCAATACCCTTCCCTTTTGGTTTCCTCGCTCTGTGGATCAGGAGTATGGAGGATTTCTACACTGTGTCGATCGAGATGGTTCGATCGTCGATTCGGACAAATCGGTCTGGGCGCAAGGCCGTATGTCCTGGATGTTGCTATCTCTGTTCAACACCGTAGAACAACGTCCAGAATGGCTCGAATGGGGCAGGAGCGGGATCGATTTTATCGAGCGACATTGCTTCGATACCGATGGACGGATGTTCTTTCATGTCGCCGCCGACGGCACTCCCATTCGCAAACGTCGTTATGCGTTTAGCGAATCCTTCGCTGCGATTGCCTTCGCGGCTTGGGGGCGAGCTACGAATTCGGAACAAGCAGCAGAACGAGCGAAAGAACTTTATGCGACCTATCTCGATTGGAACTTCACTCCTGGCAAGATGCCTCCGAAGTTCACGGGTGCAAGACCGATGGTGGGGATTGGCCCCTTCATGATCTCCATCGCGACCGCGCAAGAACTACGTGACAACCTTGGGCCGGACTCGATTCTCAACGGGCGGATCGACGATGCCGTGGAATCCATCGAGCGTTTGTTTGTAAAACCCGAGCTGCAGGTCGTGATGGAGTCGGTGTCACCAACGGGCGAGATTCTGGATCATTTCGACGGGCGGCAACTCAATCCTGGGCATGCCATCGAAGCCGCTTGGTTTATTCTGCGCGAGGCTGACTATCGGAATGATTCGGCAATGCGAACTCTCGGTTGCAACATGCTTGACTGGATGTGGAAACGTGGTTGGGATGATGAGTTTGGCGGGTTGTTTTACTTTCGGGACGTATATGACAAACCGGTTCAAGAGTACTGGCATGACATGAAGTTCTGGTGGCCGCATGACGAAGCGATTATCGCAACACTCCTTGCGTGGCGACTCACGGGGGAGGAACGCTATGCGCGATGGCACAAGATGGTTCACGAATGGTCGTACCAACACTTCGCGGACCGCAAGGATGGTGAGTGGTTCGGGTATCTTCACCGAGATGGTCGGTTGTCGGTATCCCTGAAAGGAAATCTTTGGAAGAGCTTCTTCCATCATCCTCGAATGGAATGGACTTGTTGGAAAACACTATGAAGTTTCAAAATCGTTTCGTTGCGGCTTTGCCGAGCGATCCATCCGATAGTGTTCAATCTCGCCTCGTGAACAACGCTTGTTATTCTCGGGTTTCTCCAACTCCGGTCCCTCGCCCTCAAGTCCTTTCTTACGCTCGATCGCTCGCAGATCAGCTTGGAGTTTCTCATGCGTGGCTTGAAAGTTCCGAAGGTGCAGAAGTACTCGGTGGAAACAAGCTCTTGGAGGGGATGGTCCCTTATGCGATGTGTTACGGTGGGCATCAATTTGGGAATTGGGCTGGCCAACTAGGAGATGGTCGGGCTATCAACTTGGGTGAGTGGATCGCACCGGATGGCTCCAGCTGGACTTGGCAATTGAAGGGATCGGGAAAGACTCCCTACTCTCGCTTTGGCGATGGGAAGGCGGTTTTGCGATCTTCTCTGCGCGAGTATCTCTGCAGCGAGGCGATGCATGCGTTGGGAGTTCCGACGACTCGAGCGCTAGCCCTCGTAGGGACGGGGGAGTCGGTAACTCGCGATATGTTCTACGACGGCAACGCGAGGAAGGAGCCGGGAGCGATCGTCTGTCGAGTGGCCGAGTCCTTCATTCGATTTGGAAACTTTGAGATTCTCACGGCGCGAGGGGAAATCGAGAATCTTCGGGCGCTTACCGACTTCACAATTCGGAACTACTTTCCTGAGCTAGGTGAACCCGATCTGGCTTGCTACGAACGATGGTTTCATGAAGTTTCGGTTCGGACCGCAGACTTGATGTGTGATTGGATGCGGGTTGGCTTCGTGCATGGGGTGATGAACACCGACAACATGTCGATCTTGGGTTTGACGATCGATTACGGTCCTTACGGATGGATCGATGCCTATGATTCCGGTTGGACTCCCAACACAACGGACGCTGAGTTCAAACGCTATGCCTATGGGGGGCAACCTCAAATCGGGCAATGGAATCTGGTGCAACTCGCAAATGCTCTCTACCCACTTTTCGGAGAGGTGGAACCACTTCAGCGTGGGCTCGATGCGTATGTGGATCGCATTTCGAACGGCTATCTTCAAATGCAGGGTACGAAGCTCGGCTTGCAAGAATCGGATACTGCAGCAAGTCGTTCCTGTGTCGAGCATTTGGAAAGATGCTGGCCTCTTACTGAAATCGACATGACGATCTTCTATCGTTCACTCGCCAAGCTTCCTGAGGATTGGTTTTCGAATCGCTCCCTTGCGAACGAAGAGGTTCGAGAGATTTTTATGGAGATCGTAGGAGAAGCATTCTATGAGCGGCAAGAGCTATCAAGCCAAGGACTTGCTCCTTTTTGGGAATGGGTCGACGAATACCGAGGGGTGGTGAATGCCAATGGATTAGCCTATTCCGAACGAGTCGGCAGGATGAATCGGACGAATCCGAAGTATGTTTTGCGAAATTACATGGCGCAGCAGGCGATCGAGGAAGCGGAGCGGGGTGAGTTGGAAGAACTTGATCGATTGATGTTGCTTTTGAGCCGACCGTATGATGAGCAACCCGAGTTCGAAGCGCGTTACTTCCGACGCCGCCCCGATTGGGCGAGGAGTAGGCCGGGATGTTCGACGTTGTCGTGTAGTTCGTGATTTTGTGGAGGAACCACGAACACGAGGAGTAAGGTATAAGGAGTAAGGTATAAGGAGTAAGGTATAAGGAGTAAGGTATAAGGAGTAAGAATGAGAAGGCTTCGCCCGCCAAAGCTCCGCTCCCCTCGCCCCGCTTCGGGGAGAGGGGCCGGGGGTGAGGGGCAACACCGTTAAGCATTTTTCGAGAACGCCAACTTCGTTCTCACCGTGCGATTTGTTCGTGGCCCGGGCGTCTCGCCCGGAGGAGCCTTCGCAACTCCGGGTGAGACGCCCGGGCCACGGTGAGGAAACGCCCAATTTTCCCAGGGAAAAAATGCTTATACGCGTCTTCCCCCGCCAGGGGAAGACGCTTGGTAGAATGTCCCCACTATGAATGCCTTACCGAAAACCTCATCTCCGTCTCCTTTGTTTGCTTCTACGTTTGCGGTTGCGGTTACTTTGGCCGTGGTTTGGGTTTGGACGGGGGCTTGTTTAGCGGGGCGTTTGACGTTGGCGTACAGCTACACCTCCGTGGCAACGCTTCCCCCCTGGTTAGAGCCATTCGCGGCCCCCACCTCATGCACGTTGCTGTTGGTCGTCGCAGGGGCGATGGCACCCCTCTTTCTTTTTGCGAATGGAGGGGGACTATCGACGGAGTCACTCAAGAGGGTACGTGGGGCGTTGATCTATCAAGCGCTCGCGTGTCTCCCTCTCCTCTATACGTTTGCAATCGGCCTAGTCGCTCCAGAGACTAGCTCTAGTATCTGGGAAGTGATCCTTTTTGCAGGAGCTTCCGGACTCTTTGCCCGAGAGTTTTCGAAAAGACTTGTTGAGTCGGAAGTTGCACAAGGCATCAAGGCCTCAGGTGCATCCTCTAGTTCCATCTTGGTGATCTTGATCGTCATTTTCACGATCAGCTGGACGATTCAAGCAAACGAGTATTACCGATCGTTTCGTCTTGGGTTCAACGATGCAGGGCATTTCACGCAACGGATCGCCAATACGGCTAACGGCCAAGGGTTTCTTCTGGAGAGCCCGGTTCTTCCCCCCTTTTGGGATCACTTCAATCCAGGACTCCTTTTCTTCGTCCCGGTCTGGAGTTTGATTTCCGATGCCCGGATTATGTTTGCACTGCAATCGTTAGCGATCGGATGGAGCGCTTGGCTGATTCTGAAGATCGGTAAAGCCTACGGGTTATCCGATGCGAACTCCACTCTCTGGGGGATGGGATGGCTTCTCTTCCCGGTCGTCGGGCAGATCAACCTTGCGTATACCTATGGCTGGCATCCGATCGTCTTCGGAGTTCCCTTCCTGCTCCTCGCGCATCTGTCCGTTCTGCGGAATCGATATGCAAAAGGGATTCTTTATGCGATCGTAGCAAGCAGTTTTGAAGAGGGAGTTATCGTCGTCATCGGCTGTTACGGAGCTGCGAAAGCGCTCGAAGCCTGGTTTTCCTCCCGTGTCCCGGTCGTCTCGCCCGGAGTCGAGAATACTGTTCCGGGCGAGACGCCCGGGCCACGAGCAATTCGTTCCCTTCTGGGGTGGGGAGCGGTTTGGCTGGTTGCGACGGTTTCGTTTGTACTCGTTTATAAGTGGAGTGGGTTAGCGGAGTTTCAAACCGCTCGATTCGCTCGGCTCGGGACTAGCACCTGGGAGGTAGCCCTCTCCCCGTTCCTGAAGCCTTCCGAGTTCTTTAGTCTTCTCTTGCGCCCGAGGAATCTCATTTTCTTGGCCATTTGGTTTTTGCCGGGATTGGTTGCCAAGGGGTGGCGGGTTCCTTGGAGTTGGATCGCGATTTCACTCCCCATGTTGGTACTTGTCGTTTGGGAACATGAACCCGCTCAATCGATCACGTTCCAATATACGGTGACGTTGATCCCTCTTTTGCTGTTGGGATGTATGGAGAGCCAAAGAGCAGAAATTCAAAAAGGAGGATCTGCGAAGGACGCAAGGGGATTCTCTCCATCCCCTCTTTCGACTTCGTCAGTAGGTTTTATCACGACAGCGGGAGTTCTCTCGTTGTTCCTCGGTCAATTTCCATGGGGTGTCGATTCGCTGCTGGATGTTAAGCTGCGGACTTATTCGATGGAGGATGAGGTGAACCAAAGATTACCGGGGGGAGTAGACCACGCTTGGATAACGGAGAAGTTGCGTGCGCTACCCCCAGTGAAAGAGACTCGAATTTTGGCAACGGGTCGGATCGCGATGCACTTGGTAGGTGCGAAGGATTTGGAAACCGTCGGTCAGTTCGGGGAACGACGCCAAAGTTTAGGAAAGCTTCATGGAGACCTCGCCTCCCCATTGTTGGCTTACGAAATTCTGATCCTCGACATGCGCGAGGAGTTTCAGCAGACGGCTGAACAGTCGCGACGCGTCGCCGAAGAAGCCCTCTCACTAGGTTTTGAACGGACCGAACAGAAGTATGGATTCGAGTTCTACCGGTCGCCGAAGCAGCTTCCTTAAATAACTTTCTGAACGCATCGGTGCTAAGGGAAAGGACGCGAAGCGTCCCCCATCACAACCCGTGGCGTAAACGAGGGACAGCGCTGGCAACTAGGTATCCATCCGAGGTCTCACAGCACGCCCTTCGTACCTCAGGGACGTGCCACCCGACGCCTGAGATATTCCCGACAAGGGCTACGTGCACTCGCGACGCTATCCCTCGCTTACGCCACGGGTTGTGATTTTCGGGCCTTGCTTACGCGTCGACCCTAAGCAACTTCTCGTTCTCGTCTTTGCCTCTCGATCTCCGTGATGAGATCGTCGACACTGATTCCATAGTTTCCAAGGACCGAAACGAGGGCTCCTCCGACGTGGGTCACGTTTCCCCGACGGTGGCGTTGCTCCCGTCGACGGGGACTGGCTTCGATTGGGCGAGCTGCTACCTCTTCGACTTCAGGTCGTGCCTCACAAATGGGGGTTTCCCAATCGAAACAGGTTTGAACGAAGCTTGAATTGTTGGAAGTTGCGGTTGCAAGAGTCGACATTTCCGGAGCCCTCAAAATCGGAGATGGCATGGACGCTTTCTGGCAACAAAACCATTCTGCTGTAGCTAGCGTCCTTGCAGGAACGCCTTGAAGCGTTCCCACATGCATCTATCTTCGAAAGAGGGGTGACACCACTGGTCACGCGAAAAAAGAATTTGGTGACATGGGCGTCTCGCCCATGTTTTTAACGTAGGGTGTGTGAAGCGGTCGGAATGGCAATGGCGAATTCCCCTTAAAGGCCCCTCGCCACGCCATCTCTAGCCCGTTCAAATCGGGAAGTTATTTTGGGACAGTTCCTCAGGCGGCTTGCCGAGAAGACGAGAGTTCGGAGTCGGCGGTTTCGATGGCGGTAACATCGATCTGATCGAGGTCTTGCGCGAAGCCGACCATGAGGGCTAGGTCGCACAGGCGATTGATCCGGCGTGGGATCCCCATCGCTAAGAGTTGGACCGTGGCAATGGCGTCCATCGAAAAAATATCGTCTCGCTCGGAGCCGGCTTGCCGAATTCGATGTTGGATATAGGCTTCCGTATCCTCGAGCGAGAATCGTTCCAGGACACAACGGACCGCGATGCGATCCTCCAACGATGGAATCTTCGCGATCTGCGATACGATGGAGGTCGAACCACACAAAACCAGCGTCAGCGGACTCTCGTACGGGCAATCGTCCGAGGCAAGGTTCAGCAGCAACCGAAGTGGGTCGAGGGAACCGAATTGCGCTAGCAAGTGGGCTTCGTCGATCGCGAGGACAGCATGCGCGTCCGCCTCGACGTTGTCTCGGAGGATCTCGTCGAAGAGCTCAATGGTCCTGGCGAGATCTCCACTAGGTTGACCGTTACTGGGTCGACCTTCTCCAGGCCGATCTTCATAGGAACCGATCTGACGAAGGATATGTTGAAGAAGCTGCTCCGAAGGCATCGCCGGATAAACGACCTTGGCAATCGGTGAACACGCTTCGGGAAGTTGGGCTAAACAGGATTCGAGGATCATCGATTTGCCAAGCCCCGATTCGCCGCAGAGTACGGCCACGGCTCGACGCTGTTCGATTGCGTAGTTGATCTTCAACGCTGCAGCTTGATGACTCTCCGAGGGATAGTACGAGTTCCCATCTGCCTTTGCGTCAAATGGGCGTCGCTCTAAACTCCAATGAGCCTCGTACATCTCAAACCATCCTTGGGTTATGCGTGAAAGTTTTCAACCATTCCAATAGAGGCGATTCCCATCCGTTCCAGGATGCTGATCGCGGTTTCTACCTTTTCCTTAATACTGAGCTCTGTGTCAACTACAACTATCGTTGCATCGACGACACATTCTTCGGAAACGCCGACGAGATCCCGTTGCTCCAAGTTCAATCGATTGGAATCGAGAATCACGAGATCGTGCGCCGTCGCAATCCGCTTGATGAATTTGGCCACTCGTACCAAGTTCGCATGAAGCTGCTGAGGTGCGATGACGCTCGTCAATGGAAAGACAGTCAGGTTGTCTTGGATTCCCCGAACTGCAACCTCTTCCATCGGTACGTTCTCAAACAAGCAATCTTGCCATCCATGTTCGACATCGAGCCGGAGTTGATCGATGATGCTGGGATAGCAAGTGTCCGCGTCCAACAATGCGACGTTTAACCCTGCTGCCGCGGCAGCTCGTGCCAAGTGCATCGCAACCGTCGTCCTTCCGACTCCTCGCTCTCCACTGGTGACCGCCATGACGTTCAATCCATCTTGATTGGCGGATCGAATGTGCCGGCCGATCGCTTGAAATGTTTCTGGATTGCTCAGTTCAAGTTGCTTGAGCACCTCTGGCCAGAAAAACTTATCGACTTCCCAAGCGGGGCGATACGCTACCGGCAAAGGCATCTGCTGAGGAACCTTCGTCTTGACACTCGGTTCCCGCATCCGTGGAGCGGGAGTCGCTTGTGGCTCTTGGGTAGGTGGCGCGACCCGCTGGGAAGGGGCACGAAGATGGGAAGTAGCCCCGGGAGCATGCCCTGAATCGACTCGAACGGTCGGGATGCTCCCTGGCAATGGTTGTGGGACTGGACGATTGGACGTCGGAACTCTCGTCCGAGTCGCGGGAACCTGCCCCACCACCTCGGTACGCGGAACCGCCCCTCCCTGCTGTGGGGCTCGGTAATAGCGGGTCGCCCCGTTCGAAGTCACCTCGCTCGAAGCTGTGGGGGTGGGAACTTGAGTTGGCGCAACGCCGTTGACGACGACGGCGGACTGATTTCTTACTACTCCAGTGCTCTTCATCCCGCGTTCTACACCGATGGGGGACCAGACTCCTGCGATATCAGGACGGACTTGGCGTTCTACCTGTTTCGGTGCAACTGTTGGCTTAGGTGCAACGGCTGGTTCGGGAGCGAGGCGCGTTGACCTGGGGGCTGGAGGTTGAGCTTGTCCCATATCGGAACGGCGATAGGTGTTCTCCATCTCTCCGCTTTGATTGGGGGACTGCCGAGTGGGGAGTTGGCTCGAAGGAGCTTGACTCAATCCATTGGCAGCACGGTTTTTGATGTAGGCCCGCAGGTAAGCTTGGTTGACTTCGTTGCTCATGTTCGTTCGACCTGATCTTCGTGTTGACGATTAGTAACCAGCTGGGAATCCGGTATTCGGGGCGCCGAACGAATTCGACGTTGGACCGATGGGGACATAAGGAGCCTGAGTTGCTGCGGGGGCTGCAGGTGCCGCACCGCTGCTGGGCTGTCGGATGGTTTGGGGATATCGATTGATGGCCCCCGAGTCTTGGACTGTGATCGGTTGATAGCCCTGGGCAGGTGGTGGATAGGCTTGCCCGGAGAAGGTAGGAGCCGCTCCGCCGTTTGGACCCATCCCACTATTTGGATTTACCAAGTTCCCTTGCTCTTGGGTCACGAAGGGATTGGTAACCGTCGCCGCACCACCGATAGGCTGATAAGGCGTTTGCGGAGCGGGTTTGTATGGGTTCGGACTGCTTGCAGGGAGTGGTGATTGGATTGGTTGGTAAGGATTCGAGGAGCCGCTGGTCGAGACGGGTGTGTAAGGGATACTTGCCTGAGGCGCTGTAGCTAGCGTCCCACTGGGTTGTTGGTTGGCTTGAGCCCAGATTTCTTTGAAGGCTTCCATCGAGTGATTCGGGGTGAGTGTCTGCTGGATATCGACGGCGACATCTTTCGGAGTGTTGCTCGAGAGGTCTAGCGACGGCGTCGAGGGTTGCGGAACGGCATCCGACGAGCTCGCCGGCCCCAGGGAAAGCCCCGGTTTCGCACTTTCTCGCATGAATTCCGTCGTTGCAGGAGGAACTTCGCTGTTGAATGCATCAGGAGTCGGAGGGACGGGAGATGCGATATGGGACGGAACGGGATTACCGGAAGCGATCAGCAGTGGTGGATTAGGAACTTTGATCTCTTCTTGTTTAGCTCCACTTTCTTCTACCTCGGGCACGTCCGCAGCTGCAACCCCAGTACTCGAAACCGGGGCAGTACTTGTGACGGGAGGCTCGGCTGGCCCGCTGGATTTGGCTAACTCTGGAATGCTTACATCCGAAGCAGAAACGCCGAGCGCACTTACCTTGGGAGCGGGCGCCTCTGGGGAGGACGTTGAGGAAGTTGTCGTGCTCAAAGGAGTCGTTGCAGCGGCAATTTCAGTCGAAGCGGTCTTATTCACCTCGGCTCCCTTGGGAGTTCCCTTCGCGACGTCGGCTTCCTCAGGTTTCTTGCTGATGGAAATTCTGACCACAAAAAGAATCAATAGGACCACGAACGACGAGACCACGACGTTTTGCAGGTTCAGCTTTCGCGTCGGTGCAAGAACTGGCTTCGTGCGAGTTTCGGGGAGCTCGGGAACAATCGGTGGGGTTGGGATTCCGACTCTTTCCGAATTGCTAACAATCGGCGACTCGGTTGAGATGCTGCTCGTCGCTCCTACGTTTCCTTCCGGGCGAGCCGGTCCGGAAACCAGCATCGGCTGAACATTCTTGAGGGAGAATAGAACAGGTGTGTTTCCCCAATCGCGCGGCCGACTGGTAGGTGTTGATCTCGTTGGCATTTTGTTTGTCATGGGTCGAGTCCTTTCGATCCAAATAGCCAGCCGCCGAAGTTGGCGAAACGCTATTATTCCGTTCAAGTTGCATCGGCGAAGAGATGCCAGTTACTTTAAATATTCCTTGTAGATAAACTTTGCGGGTTAGGAAAGATGAGTTTTTTTTGGTGGACAACGCTGCGCCGCATCGGAGTTAAAGGTCTCCTGAAAAGCACGGGCTCAGAAAGAAACGTGGGATGAACCACGAATCGAACGAATCTTACGAATAAGACTTGAGGAGGAGGAGAGCTTTGCCTTTAGAGCTTAGGAACTGTCCCGAAATAACTTCCCGATTTGAACTGGCTTAGAAGTCGCGGCGCACTTAAGATTTCGGCTCCCTTCGCCCCCTTTGGGGGAGAAGGGCTG
>CAYMXM010000115.1:0-10907 GCA_964394065.1 uncultured Pirellula sp.
CGCTCCCCTCGCCCCTTTTAGGGGAGAGGGGCCGGGGGTGAGGGGTTGAAGTGCTCGGAACAATTGCCGAGTTTTTAAGCTGCCAACTACACTCACTACGCCTCCTCCCCCCCACACTCGAGACACGAAAGGATCTTTTTTGAGCGACTCATTTGCTCGCACTTTTGGTATTCGTGGCATTCGCTACCCCATCATCCAAGCCCCGATGGCTGGAGTATCCACGCCCGAATTGGCAGCGGAGGTTTCGCTAGCAGGTGGGCTTGGCTCCTTGGGATTGGGAGCGTCAACGATCGAAGAAGCGAGACGGCTTATCCAGCGGACTCGCGAGCGGACCGACAAGCCTTTCAACGTGAACTTTTTTTGCCACCAACCTGCCAATGCAGATACCGCTTGCGAAAGCGCTTGGCTTGAGTATTTGTCCGAACACTTTCGTAAATTGGGTGGCGTTCCTCCTTCATCGCTGAAGGAACCCTATCCTACGTCGCTGGGAAATCGGGATATGTTGGCCATGTTGCTGGAGGAGAGACCTCCCGTTGTGAGTTTCCATTTCGGGATCCCTGCGGTGGATTGGATCAAAGCCCTGCATGATGCAGATATTCTGCTGATGGCCAGCGCCACCAACCTAGACGAGGCGAGACAAGTCGAAGAGGCGGGAATTGATGTTCTCATCGCGCAAGGCTACGAGGCAGGCGGGCACCGGGGGGCTTTCGATCCACAACGAGACGAGAGAATCGGCACTTTGCCTTTGGTGCGTATGCTTGCCTGCCAAACCAGTATCCCAGTTGTGGCCGCTGGGGGCATCATGGACGGAAAAGGAATTGCTGCTACGTTACTACTCGGCGCATCTGCCGTCCAGTTGGGGACAGCTTTTCTCCTCTGCCCAGAAGCAGCCACCAGCGAGGCCTATCGAAATGACCTCAAGAGCAACCGCGCGGCCCATACCGAAGTTACTTCAGCCATCTCAGGGCGACCGGCTCGAGGCATCAAGAATCGGATGTATCAGTTAGCTGCAAACAATGCGCCATCGGTTCCCGATTACCCCATTGCCTATTGTGCGGGCAAGGCACTTCATCAATTAGCGGCGAGTCAAGGGAGCAGCGATTATGCGGCCCATTGGGCAGGGCAAGGCGTTTTACAAATCCGAGAGCTCCCCGCCGCAGTCTTGATGCGAGAGCTTGTCGCAGAATGGCAGAGCTGTAAAACGTATGAATCCTTCTCTCGAATAGAAAGCTAAATTTATGCAGTCAGACGGAACACCTTCGAACGTGTTGCCTCCGAGAGATGCACACAAGCGTGGATTGCACCGAACCATGACTCTTGGCGGGGCTTACGCAACTCGCAACTATACGATCAAGCACCTGCAAGACTTGAAAGGTAAAACCGTTCTCACCGAGACGATGCCCTTTACGACTAGCGAGGCGGTTGCGGCCGAAGAAGCTGGAATCGATACGCTTAAAGTCAAGTTTGATCCAGCCAACCCGGCCAGCGCCATAGCGATCCGAAGAGCAGCACCTCATACATTCATGACGTTCTGTATCGGGTTAACCAAGATTGCTACTGCGGCCGAAGCAATCCGCGCTGGCTACGATGCCATGGAGATTGGCGCCGATGGAATCATGTGTCAATGGGGACCTGAACTCATTCGGGCTGTTTCGAGTGCAGGAATCCCCGTCGAAGCGCACGCAGGTCTGGTCCCTCGCTTGAGCACCTGGACCGGAGGTCTCAAGGCGGTCGGGAAAACCGTTGAAGAGGCGCTGTGGGTATTCAAACAGATTCAGGCATTCGAAGATGCAGGCGCATGGGCCGTTGAAGTCGAAGTTGTACCCGCGGAGTTGCTTGAGCAAATCTCCCGTCGCACGCGATTGGTAACGTCGTCCATTGGGGCAGGTAGTGGAGGTGACATTCAGTTCATGTTCGCGGAGGATATTTTAGGCAATCACGAACCTCCCTTCCCACGGCACACCAAACAATATCGGAACCTTTTCAAGATGGAGCAGGCATTGCAGGCAGAGCGAGTCGGAGGCTTTCGGGACTACATCGCTGATGTCAAAAACGGCGGGTTCCCCGGCCCCGAACATATCGTCAAAGCACCTGATGGATTGATCGATCAGTTTCTTGCCGCAGTTGACAACGACCAAAGCTTCTAGCCTCGCAACGCCGTTGAGCATTTTACCGCAGGGGTCGCGGAGGGACGCGAAGCGTCCCCCATCACAACCCGTGGCGTTAGCGAGGGACTGCGTTGCGAGTGAACGTATCTCGACCGGCTTGCTTCTCTTCTCCAGAAAATCTGCGTCACTCTGCGCAATCTGCGGATGAACCCAAGCCACCCAAACTAAAAGTTAAACGAAGAGCCAGATGCCCAAAATCAATCCTCTTGTTTCGCGTTCCATACGAACAGCGGCAAGATCAACGCGACCACCGTGGCAAACACCCAAAGATTCCCCACGGCTGTGAAATCATAAATGGGCTCACCGTCGGAGCCAATGACTTTTCTCGCGTCGATCAAATAGCCACCCAACGCTTCCTGCAACGACGCGCCGGCGTAACTGAACAAACCGATAAAGCCCATCGCCGCCCCTGTTGCTTTTCTGGAGCATATATCCACGGCCATCAAGCCGCCAAGATAAGTGACCAAGGCATAGACGGTATATCCAAAAACCGCCATGCTCAAGAAATCCACCCACGGAAAACCTTTTGGCACGTAAACGAACATGGCGGTGGATGCCACGAAAAAAATACTGAACAACAGACAGGGCGCGCTGCGCTTGTGAGCAAAGAATCGGTCGGAAATCAAACCGCAAGTCACCGCGCCGGCGATGCCAGCGAACTGGGATATCGAGATGATCGCGCTGGCTTGGGTGAGGCTATAGTCTTTGGCTTCGGTCAAAAACACCACGCCCCAAGATTCGATGGCATACCGCGCCACGTAACATGCCGCGGACGCCAGCCCCAAAATCCAGACCGCTGGTCGTAGGATGACGTTCAACTGCGCCTTGAACACCGGCTTGTCCCTGGCTTGGTATTCTTCAAGTGTTTGTTCGCCCGCGTAAACCGAAACGGGTGGCAACCCATAAACTTGTGGTCGGTCGTACATGAACAGATAGAGAAAGACCGCGGCGCTGATCCCCAATAATCCCGGCGCGATGAAGCCCATTCGCCAGCCAAACTCGGTCACAAGATAGGCGGTGAAGATATAGGTCAACCCCGTGCCGATGTTATGCGCGGAGAACCACATGCCATACAATGTGCCACGCTGCTTGTTGGAAAACCACTGGTTGAGCGAAACGATGGATGGCGCGGCGCCGAAAGTTTGAAACCAGCCGCACAATCCCCAGAGCACGGCGAACAAATAGAAGCTGGAACAAAAACCCATCGTCGTGAGAATAATCGACGAGCCTAGTAGGCCTAGCGCCAGAAAGCGTTTGATGTTCAGGCGGTCAGCGAGGAAGCCGTTAGCGCATTTGCCGATCATATAGGTCAGGAAAAATACCGAGCCGATAGCGCCGAGTTGAGTCGCGTTGAATGTGCCGGATTCCATCAGCGGCTTCTTGACCACAGCGAACCCCTGGCGCACCACGTAATACATTGCGTAGCCCAAGGTGATCGAAAGAAAAACACGGATGCGACAGCGCCAATACTGACGCGCGATCTCCGCCTCGTCGCTCAAGGGCGAAGCCTCTGGGCCAGTAAGAAAAAGTTTGAACAGTGAGGTAAGCAAAATTGGCCTTGCTAGTAGATTATGGTAAAAACCGACGCCTGAATCTTTCCCGTTTGGGCATCGATTGTAGTCCGTAGAGCCTTGGTGGAGTACCTCTAGTCTGGGGGAAGATTCTTGGAGTAGAAAATGGTCTTGTCTGGATGGGGCGCGCCGAGGCTAACAGGAGAGCGTTAAACATGCCTATTAACCAGCTACACTTCCGGTGTGTTCCGTGGCCGCATTGAGTGTGAGATTGCAATGGAAACGATGATCGATTCGCTGTCTCGATCTAAGATGGAAGCTGCGGCCACTTCACACACCCTACGACTACGAACCCAAAATCGGGAAGTTATTTCGGGACAGTTCCTTAGTCGTCCGGCAAGCAGTTTGGCTGCGTGTTTGAAAACTTAGTTGTTCGCTTTACCAATTCACGTCCCAGCGAACTCCGAGGATGTCCGATTCGGTTGCGCCGAGGAGCGTCGTTTCGCTCGTGTAAGGATGAATCCAATCGAACATCAGTCGAACCCGATCGCTCCAGTACCAGTTGAATCCGACCGTCAAATCATTGTATTGCCCTCGATCGAGCGGATTCAAATCGAGGTGCGACCAGCGTGCCTTCAGCTCAAACGCTCCCGCCTGCCAGCCATCTCGCCTGAACCGAAAATTGCAGTTCGGTTTGTTTCGCCCAAATTGTGCCCCATGCTGACCGAAACGTTCGAAGACCCGATTTTCTCCTGTTAGAAACCAACTCACATGAACGTAAGCCCCGCTGATGGTTTGTTGCGATCCACTGTCGAGATCGATGTTGGATAGGAAGGCTTCGGACTGGAAGGCAACGGGGCCCATGACGATCGCTCCCTCGATGTTGCCGGTCGTTGTTTTGCTAGCGGCCAGTAGACCGGAATCGATCAGCCGGAGGCCTTGGCTGATCTGAGGTCGCGCTCCGATCCGAATCAAGTTGTCCCCATCATCCGTGTGCAAAACGCCCACTCCGGTATGCACTAAATACCGACCGTTGGACGCTTCATCGTAAAACGGGAGATAGGTCAATCGTCCGGAAAGGCGGTACCCTTGGTTGTCGTCGATCTTTCGCTTGGTCGCTTCACTGATCGAGTCGACGAAAAGTCCATAGGTCCAAGTAATCCGCTTATCCTCGGTCGCGTTGTAAATCGCCATCCCGAGTTCGCGGTCTGCCGCGAAGGTTCCTTGTGTCGGAATCGATCGCTCCAAAAACATATTGTTTGTATCGTTGGTTACCTGTTCCAAGCTGAACGGGACAAAGAAGTGGCCGATTCGAAACCGTCCAATGCCAGGGAGTTCGTTGATGGTGAAGTAAGCATCTTTCACAAGCCCCGTTGTGGTCAAGGAATGGTTCCCTTCAGAATCTGGCTCCAGGGTTAGCTGCAGTCGAAAATCATATTGTTCGTACCCGGTTCCGTCCGCCGAAAGACGTAGTCGCCGAAAGTTCGTGTAGTTTTGGGGATTTGGAATCGCGGAATCTGCGTTGGCCCACTGGATCGATTCCAATTGGATGTGCCCCCCGAGTTTCACCTTCCATTTATCCCTTGGAGGATCTTCGGATTCGATTGCTAGCTTGGGTGCGGGGGCCTTGTTTGTGTGCTCCTCCAGGGACTTCAACTGATTCGACAGGTCGTTGATTTGGTCCTGCATTTTTGTCCATCGATCGGATTCTTGAGATGCGACAGCAGGTTCTTCGGATTGGCTCTCAGTGGCTTGCCCCTCAACCGATTGAGCAATCGAGAGTGTGGCAGTTCCAAGCGACAATGCCGCTCCGATAACGATCGATCGGTAAGGGGTCGGAAGGGAATAGGTCATAGTTTCCCTGTAGGACTCACGCAAAGGCGCCAAGGCGCAAACGAAGGGACGAGAGAGGGCATTTGTTCCTAGAGTTTGGGGCGCAAGGTGGAGCTTTTGCGAACCGTGTCGGAGTCGACTAATGGAACGGCTTGCGAAATATCGCGTCGTGGGGGGAGTTGGTTGTTCACGCTCGCTTTCGAT
Organism: uncultured Pirellula sp.; assembly: GCA_964394065.1. Classification (GTDB taxonomy): domain Bacteria; phylum Planctomycetota; class Planctomycetia; order Pirellulales; family Pirellulaceae; genus JBKCUI01. The sequence continues at coordinate 5,717 of CAYMXM010000115.1, forward strand.
GGCGGCTTTGGAGGACCAATCAACCTAGAGGGATCGCTATCCTTCATCGGTTTTGCGGGGAGCGGACCGATGAAGTCGACGAGGTGGTCATCGTCTGCCTCCTGGTTGACTTTTCGAGCGTTGAAGCGATTCTGTGTGTCCAAGTCGGCGGGGACGCAGAAAAGGGCTTTGGTGGGTTGTTCCTTCGCTTCGGCGATGGCGAGGTCCATTCTCGATTTATCGGCATGAACCGCTGCAGCGATCTCATTCACCACTAACTCGGTACGGGAGAAATTTATTTCTCCTTCGTTGAGGTTTAACTGAGTTAAGTCTAGCAGCTTAGCGTTTGGTGCTAATTCGGTGTCGTGAAGAAAAAAATCGACTTCGAGCAAGGTACCACTACCTGCATTTAGTCCTTGAGCAGAGAAGACAAATGCTGTTATGGTACCTGCTTCGTCATCCACGTTGGCGAGTGCGAGCCCTTTGCCGCCCCATACGGATCCAGCTCGTATCGTCTTGACGTCCGGTTGCACTATATCTCGATCGTATTGAATTTTGATCGATGCGGCTCGAACCCCTTCAGCTTCCTCGATTGCTACCGCTGCGGCGACTGTGTCCGCTTCCTGCAGATCGATCGTCCAAGCAGAGACACCGAGATCGGCTGCGAGAAGGGCTCGGGCTTCCAATCGCTCAAACCGAATTTGTCGACTTTTGTAATCCATTACTTGTCACCTCAGGTGAAATGCAATCCCTCCATCACGCCCTTCCTGCCTCAGGAACGTGCCACCCCCAACGCTTCTCCTTCCCAAGAATGAAGGAATAGCATAATTAACGGCTTTTGCGGAAGGTCAGATCGTTGAAGAGACCAAAGTGCTAGATGGGCGTCAGGAGGGGGACAAGCCGGGGTGACGCATCGATATCGGTGTTAAGGGGAGGACGCGAAGCGTCCCCCCATCACAACTCGTGGCGTTAGCGAGGGATAGCGTCGCGAGTGCACGTAGCCATTGTTGGGAATATCTCAGGCGCGGCGTGGCACGTCCCTGAGGCGCGAAGGGCGTGCTGTGAGGCCTTGGAGGGATGTCTGGTTGCCAGCGCTGTCCCTCGCTTACGCCACGGGTTGTGATTTCGGGCCTGCTTACCCGTCGGCCCAACATCCCAAACACCTCATCATATTCGCGTCACAGTCCCTGGAAGATGGTATCGACATCGAGGAGTTCGTCGGCGGGGTCTTCTCGATCGCGAGGGAGGGATACTGGTGGCGAAGCGACCCCCATGCTAGCGAGAGCTGGAGATTCTGCCGATTCTCCTTCCCCAGCCCCCATGGATTCTTCTTCCCACATCGAAGCGTTTGCTGCTGCGGTTTCACCCATTTCGGCAAAGAATGCGGAGATGCTGTTGGATGCTGCATCATGGTTGGCTTTTTCAATCAACGCAGTCCAAGCGCCCGACATCACGGGCATAACGGTGGTGGTGTGAAAGCGCGTGTATACGAATTGCGGAAGGAGTCCGAGCTCTCGAAAATTTACGTCGCTCAAATCTTGACCTAAGGCCAAATCTACGACGAACTCGTTGGGCCCACCATCGACGTAGGCCTTGGGCTGGGTTTGTGTAACGCGGTAGCGGCCGGAGTTGAGTTCCGTGAAACGATAGCTTCCCGAGCTGTCGGTGGTCGTAGTCCAAGTGGCGTTGGTATCCAGGTTGGTCAACGTGATCTCTACTCCCGGAATTGCTTCTTGAGGATCCGGTAGGTTGTTACTATTCGTATCCGCGTATACCCTTCCACCGAGGCGGTCTGTTGGTGTCACCTGACCACCAACAATTGTCACTCTCCCGTCGGTCGTGTCGCTTCCCGCAATCGGTGCGGGGTTCACTTGGATAGCTCCCTCGTTGAGTGTGACCTTGACCAAATCAATGTCCGCTTCTGTTCCAACCCCTGCAGAACTCAATACCGAAAAGTTCAGAACAACTAACGAGCCACTAATGTTTCCTAACTCTGTGGACGCAGAGATAAAGATAACGATAGTCCCGGTGGATGAATCGACGTTCGCGACGACTTGCACATCATCAGATCCATTCAGCGTGGAGCCTGCCTGAACGTTCTCGGGTGTCAACCGTAGGATGGTTGGGTCGTATTGCAAGCGAATCTCGGCTCCCCGAACACCGTTCGCCGTATCGATATTGACGGGCGCGGCAATCTGCGCTCCAACTTGGGCAGTCAAGTCAACGGGAATATTCACCGCCGCCAACAAACGCCTCCCTTCGAGGCATTCGAAACGGAGTGGACGGAGTTGACGTTGCATCTTTATAGCTTCCTGTTTCGAGTAGGTGCTAGTGTTTTATGTTGGGCCTCACGTGTATTGAACGTCATAAGACGTAGGTTTGTTCCAAAAAATTTGGAACTTTTTCGGACTTCAGGAAACTAATGTCCTAGCGCTTCTGGAGTAACCCTCCCCTTTGGGGAGGCCTGACGCATCGGAGTAAAGGGGGTAGACGGGAAGCGTCCCCCCGTCACAACCCGTGGCGTAATCGAGAGACAGCGTCGCGAGTGCACGTAGCCCTTGTCCGGGAATATCTCAGGCGTCGGGTGGCACGTCCCTGAGGCACGATGCGGTGACTAGGAGCTGGTGGAATGTCATCAGCTGCTTGCCTAACAGGAATAGTCGTCGCAGTCGCTATAGTCATGATGGCATGCGTGTTCAGGTTTCCTTACCATCCTCGGAACTTTCCTTGCCCTCTGGCAATCAGCACCTACATTGCAAATTAGAGAACTAGAACTTAGAGATGCCGACGCCCGTTTGAGTATCCGCACAAGAATTATTGGGAGTTAGAAGTGCTTTCGCGATCCAACGCATTGAGACAGATTCAGCGAGCTTTGTTTCGTCGCTTATTGAACGAAGAAAGTGGTGTGACACGGCAATCGATTCGACGATTGCATGTGGAATCGCTTGAAGACAGGAGAATGCTGGCCCTCACGGTAGAGGCTTTTACGCCGACTCCCAGCGGGTTTGCTGTCGAGTTCAGTGGACCGATTGATATTAAGACTCTAAACCTATACGACGCGCAAGGCGCAGCGATGGGAGCTGCTGATATTACGTTGCATGGCCAATCAGCGGGTGCCGTCAAAGGGTCCGTGGTGGTCAGCGGAAACAAACTGTCCTTTGTTGCAACGGGGGGAGTACTGCAACCCGACACATACACCGCGGTGCTTCGAAGCGACTCCAATGCGATCGTAGACGCTGCGTTGGGCGAGTTATTGGATGGGGAGTACAACGGAAGCTTCCCATCTGGAAATGGCACTCAGGGGGGAAATTTCTCTATCGACTTCACCGTGGGGACTAGCTCCGCAATCGTCGTGTCACTCCCGGATTTTTCTCGTGGCCCTACGCAAGCGATCAACGTCCCGGCCGTTGGGAGTGGACAAGCTCCTAGCGCGGGACTACCAGTTCGGTTTAGCCAAACACAAGGTATCACCTCGTTAACCCTTACGCTGGCGTACAATCCAGATCTGTTGAATATCTCCGAGGTCAAGTTGGGGGCAGGGGCACCAGCGGGTAGCCAGGTCGAGGCGAATTTGACCGTCCCTGGAAAAATCACCCTCGCATTCTTCTCCTTGGAACCGATGAGCGGGGGCGCAGCGGATTTGTTTGAAATAGTTGCCTCCGTTCCTGAAGACGCTCCCTACGGGACCTCTCATCGGATGCGATTTGAAGAGTTGGAGATCAACGCCGGAGCCCTTGAGGCCATCGGCGACGAAGCTATCCACGTGGTCGCCTTTGCAGGTGATGCCAACGGGAATCGAAGATACGACGCAGAAGATGCTCGCTTGATCGCTCGCGTCGGAGTTGGATTGGATTCGGGCTTCGCAATCAGTGAATCGGCAGCAGTCGAAGCGGGCCTTGATGAACGCTTGTTCGCATTGGTCGACCCCTTCATCATCGGTGACGTAACGGGAGTCGATGGACTCAGCCCGCTCGATGCTAGCGATATCCTAAGACGCGTCGTTGGATTGCCCACACCTAATATTCCCCCGTTGCCTGCTGCTCAAGCACCGACTGGAGTCGCCTTATCCTCAGTGGTCGTCGCTGAGAGTTCCCCCATCGGAACGACTGTTGGAACATTTACTACGTCGGACCCGGATTCGGGTGATACCCATACGTACTCGCTTGTCAGTGGCACAGGAGATACGGACAACGGAGCCTTTACCATCAATGGTAACTCGCTTCGAACTGCGGTCGTATTCGATGCTAGTACCAAAGCTACCTACAGCATCCGAGTACAAACCACCGACTCGACTGGGCGAACTTTTCAACGAGTCTTTACCATTACCGTCAGCGAGCAGAACGTAGCACCAACATCGGTCGCGCTAGACAACTCATCCGTTGACGAAAATGAAGAGACTGGCACGACCGTTGGAAACCTGTCTACCACGGATCCCAACCAGGCAGACACCCACGTCTACACGCTGGTGGCCGGAGAAGGTTCCAATGACAACGGGAAGTTTGCGATCGTCGGAAATACCTTGGTCACTGCCGAGGCGTTCGATTTCGAGACCCGATCGAGCTATTCGGTTCGCGTTCGCAGCACCGACAACGGTGGCCTGTTTGTCGAAAAAGTCTTGGTCCTCTCGGTCCTGAACGTGAATGAAGTCCCCACGAACATCGCTCTTAACAATACAACGGTTGCCGAAGATGCTCCTATAGGAACCGTGGTAGGGAGCTTTACGACCGAAGATGTGGATGCTGGTGACACGCATACCTACGAGCTTATCACCGGTGAAGGAGATGAGGACAACGGATCGTTCACCCTGGTCGGCAACGAGCTTCAAACGGCAGCCATTCTCGATTTTGGATCGCAAGAGACCTACTCGATTCGAGTTCGATCGACCGACAATGGTGGTTTAACAACCGAGAAGGTCTTCTTGATCAGTTTGCTTGATAGCGAGAATCAAGCTCCCACATCGATCGAGTTGAGCAATACTCAAATTGCAGAGAACGAACCTGCTGGTGCAGAGATAGGTTCTTTAACGACCGTCGATCCGGATGGCACCGACACCCACACGTATGCGTTGGTGGTTGGTGAAGGTGACGATGACAACGGGAAGTTTGCGATCGAGGGGAATACGCTGGTCACCACCGAGGCGTTCGACTTCGAAACTCAATCGAGCTATTCGGTTCGCGTTCGCAGCACCGACAACGGTGGCCTGTTTGTCGAA
>CAYMXM010000115.1:11007-11240 GCA_964394065.1 uncultured Pirellula sp.
CGGCAGCCATTCTCGATTTTGGATCGCAAGAGACCTACTCGATTCGAGTTCGATCAACCGATAGTGATGGTTTGTGGTTTGAGCGTGTATTCGTAATCGGCTTACAGAGTTGATCGTCGTGGCGGCAGCGACAAGAGTCCCCCTCCCCTTTGGGGAGGGTCGACGCATCGGTGTTAAGGGGTAGGATGCGAAGCGTCCTACCATCACAACCCGTGGCGTTAGCGAGGGATAGC